>CAZTOF010000512.1:0-9322 GCA_964615515.1 uncultured Gemmatimonadaceae bacterium | reverse complement strand
GGCCCCCGCCGAGCTGGCCGCCCGCGTAGGCTGGACCGGTGACCCCGGGGGCGGTGGGGAGCTGGCAAGGCGGATCAAGTCGCTTTTCGACCCCGGGTCGGTCCTGTCGGCGGGGTGCCCGTGAAGCCGGCGCGCGACGCGTTGGCCGGCGCGATAAGGGAGCAGGAGCAGGGACTCCTCAACTGTGTCCACTGCGGGTTCTGCCTGCCCGCCTGCCCGACCTACCGCCGGCTGGGCGACGAGGCGGACTCGCCGCGGGGCCGCCTCTACCTGATGCAGGCGGTCGTCGAAGGCAGGCTGGACCCAGGCTCCGACGCCTTCCAGACCCACATCGGCCGCTGCCTGGGTTGCCGCGCGTGCGAGCCGGTCTGCCCGGCTGGGGTCGAGTACGGCCACCTCCTCGAGCTCGCCCGCCGGTTGGGGGGCGCCGCACGCACCCCACCCCTCCTCGCGCGCCTGCTCCTGCGCGTCTTCGGCACGAACCGGATCGCCCGCCCGGCCATGTTCGCGGCCCGCCTGCTGCGCGCGTCCGGGATACCGGCGCTCGTGACGGGACTGATGGCGCGGCGCCCGGACGGTGGGCGGCCGGGCGGGAGCCTGCGGATGGGATCGCCCGGACGCATCGCCGGTCGAATGCGGCGGGGATTCCCTCGCCTGGCTCCCGGGAGGGTTGGCCCCGCCGGTCTCGCCATGGCCATGCTGGCCGCCTCGGCACCCGCTCGTGAATTGTTTCACAAGCGGCGCGAACGTTCGCCGTCGCACAGCGGGAAGCCGGGTCCGAAGCCCTCTTCCCGGTCCGCGCGGGTCGGCGGGACCGCGCCGGCAAAACGCCCCGCCACGGAGCGAACGGCCGAAAGCGCGCCTGGGACGGCCGGAACGCAGACCCAGTCCGTCGGTCTCCTGACCGGATGCGTTCAGGCGGGGCTCTTCGCCCGGGTGAACGGGGCGACCGCCCGCGTGCTCGAGGCCAACGGCTACCGGGTCGTCCCGGTCCCGAACCAGGGATGCTGCGGAGCCCTGCACGCGCACGGCGGCGACCTGGAGGCCGCGCGGGCCCTGGCCCGCCGCAACGTCAGTGCCTTCGAGGCCGCGGGCGTCGACTTCGTCGCCACCAACGCCTCCGGGTGCGGCGCGGCGATGGCGGAGTACGGTGCGCTTCTGAAGGACGACGCCGCCATGAGGCAAAGTGCCCGCGCCCTCGCGGAACGGACCAGGGACATCTCCCTCCTTCTCGCCGAACGCGGTCCGGTCGCGGGGGCGGCCATCTCCCTCCGCGTGACCTACGATGCCCCCTGTCACCTCCTCCACGCTCAGGGCGTCGCGGATCCGCCGGTCAGGGTCCTGAGGTCGGTGCCGAGGCTCGAAGTGCTTCCGCTCGACGGCGCCGGGGAGTGCTGCGGCGGCGCGGGCATCTACAGCCTCGGAAACCCGGAGCTGGGGGGCCGGATCGGTGCGGACAAGGTCCGGCACGTACTCGCGACCGGCGCCGACGCACTGGTGACCGGCAACCCGGGGTGCATGATGCAGATCGGGGCGGGGCTCGCGCTGTGCGGAAGCGGAGTTCCCGTGCTGCATCTGGTCGAAGTCGTCGACGAGAGCTACCGGCGCGGCGGTCTCTACCGCGAGCGGTCACAGTGAGGGGGCCGCCCCTGACCCTGGCGGAAGCCGAGGCCCGCGCACGGGAGTGCCTGGACTTCCTGCGCGCGCTGGTCGAGTGCGAATCGCCCACAGGTGACGAGGCGGGCAACCTGGGCGTCGCGCGGCTGCTGGAGGACGCCATGGTCGAAGCCGGGGGCAGGGTCGACCGAATTCCGGCGGCGGGGCTGGGCGTCCACCTGCTCGCGCGCTTTCGGGGAACCGCGAGGGACAGGGGCCCGATTCTGCTCGTTGGCCACATGGATACGGTGCACCCGGTCGGCACGCTGGAGCGCCTGCCCTTCGCCGTGACCGGTGACACGGTCACGGGCCCGGGCATCTACGACATGAAGAGCGGTCTCGCGGTCTCGCTCTTCGCGCTTCGACTCCTCGCGGGGCAGGGTTCGGGTCCACGCTCGGACCTCACCTTCCTGGTCACCTGCGACGAGGAGAGGGGTTCGCGCGACTCCAGGACGCTCATAGAGGCGGAGGCCCGCGCGCACCGGGCCGCGCTGGTGGTGGAGCCCTCCGCGCCCGGTGGCGCCGTGAAGACCCGGCGGAAGGGGGTGAGCGCATATGTGCTCAAGGTGGCGGGAAGGGCGGCGCACGCCGGGATCGAACCGGAAACGGGGGCGAGTGCGATACACGAACTGGCCCGGCAGGTCTGTCGGATCTACGACCTCGCCGACCTTGCGGCCGGAACCACCATCAGTGTGGGTCTGATCCAGGGCGGCACCACCGAGAACGTGGTTGCGGATGCCGCGAGTTGCACCATCGATGTTCGCTTCTTCAGCAACATGGAAGCAAGGCGCGTCGATGATGCACTGCGCACCGCCGTCCCGTTCGATGAAGGGTGTACGTTGCAACTGGAGGGCGGCCCGAATCGTGGCGCGCTGGAGAAAACGGAGGCATCGGGCCGCATGTATGAAGCGGCTCGCTCCCTGGCGGCCGAACTGGGCTTTGACATCGGTCAAAAAATCCACCGGCGGGGCAAGCGACGGGAATCTCATCGCCGCCGCCGGGTGTCCCACCCTGGATGGACTGGGTCCGGATGGGAGGGGGGCACACACGCTGGACGAGCATATCATTCAGGATGATGTTCCGCGCCGCATCGCCCTGATGGCGGCGCTCTTCAACACGCTGTAGTTCGCGGACGCGGGCGGAACAGCAAGACACGCGTGTTTCCCGACAAGCGGCAACTTGCCGACAAACGGGCAACTCGCCGGGGCACGACCAACTCCCCGACCAGCGGGCAAACTCGCGGAAAGCAGGACAACACCCATTGTGTCAGTTGCCCCATTTGTCTAGCTTCCCTTATCCGACAATCCTCATCCGGCCCGCCACGGGAAGGGATTAAACCGATTAACGATCAGACACAGGAGGCAGACTGATCACAATGGACGCAGCAGCGAAACGCAACTACCGAGTGGCACTGAAGCAGGCCGAAGCCGAGCTGGCGGCCCACGAGCAGCGGGGAGAAGCACTGCGCGCGGCCGTCAATGGGCTGAAGCACCTGATTGCCGGGCAAGCTTCCGCGAAGCCGGCACAGAAACGCGCACCGGTCAAGCGCAGGCGGCGCCGGAGGAGTGCCGGGGCCGGTCACCCGGAAGTCCCGGCGGACACCTTCAGGGGCATGGGGCCGACGGCCGCGTACCGCAAGTTCCTGACCATGTATGGGAGTGGGTACACCGTGCCGCAGATCAGGGACGCCCTGATCCAGGGTGGGGTGAAGTCCAGTTCCTCCACGTCTTTGCTCACCGGGCTGCACTCGGTCAGGCGGCGCGACCGCCTCAAGGAGGAGGCTGAGCGGAGCGCGGGGCAGGGAGGGATGGCGTAGAAGCCGCAAAGGGGATGGCTTCGGGCGAGCAGCCTGGCTGAAATCCGATGGCTGCTCGCCCGTTGTGTTCCAACAGGGGGCCAGGGTGAAGATCACGAGAGCCGTTCTCCGTGAGTTGCCTCTCGAGCTGAAGGAGCTTTTCGAGATCAGCAGCGGACGAAGAAAGGTTCGGCGCATCCTCTTGTTAACCCTGGAAGCGGACGGCCGGGAGGGATGGGCCGAATGTGTTGCCGCCGAGACACCCGGCTATTCATACGAAACCACCGACACCGCCTGGGGAGTTCTTACGCGCTGGCTTCTTCCGGACTTGCTGTCGCGGGAGGTCGAAGACGCCCGGGATCTGGGTCCGGCCCCGTGGGTCAGGGGTCATCCCATGGCAAGGGCCGCCGTCGAGATGGCGGCATGGGACCTGGAGGCGAAGCGCCGCAATCTCTCCCTGAAGGAACTCCTCCGAGGAGTGGGGGAAGAGGTTCCCGTAGGTGTTGCGATAGGGATTCAGAAGACCGATTCCGCCCTCTTCCGCAGGATCGAGCAATACCTTGCCGAGGGATACCGCAAGATCAAGGTCAAAATCAAACCGGGACGGGATGTGGATATGCTGCGAGCCGCGAGGGCGCGTTTCCCGGAGGCGCCGCTCATGGCCGATGCGAACTCCGCCTATTCCCTGCCCGGGGACCTTCGGACACTGGTGGCGATGGACGAATTCGATCTGATGATGATCGAACAACCACTGTCACACGAAGACCTTCTGGATCATGCCGCGCTGCAAGACCGCATTGCGACACCGGTTTGCCTCGACGAATCGATTCGTTCCGCGGCGGATGCGCGCCTCGCCCTGCACCTGGGGTCGGGAAGCATCATCAACATCAAGCCGGGTCGTGTCGGCGGACTCGCTTCCGCCGTGGCGATTCACGACGTGTGCCGCGGGGCGGGTTGGCCGGTGTGGTGCGGCGGAATGCTCGAGTCCGGCATTGGACGTGCACACAACGTGGCGCTGGCGACGCTGCCCGGCTTCACGCTGCCGGGCGACATCTCGAATTCCGGGCGCTACTGGGAGGAAGACATCGTGACTCCCGAATTGGAAATGAACGATGGGCTGATGCCCGTTCCCGAAGGGGTGGGGATCGGGGTGGTGCCGCGCAAGGACCGTATCGAGGCGCTGACGACGCGCAAGCAGGTGTTCGAGGCGTAGGAGCCCCGTCGGGGACGCGGTCCAGGGCACCACGTGGAGGGCACTACGCGGACGCCGCGACGGGACGCAGGCAGGCGGGACAATAGCGCCAGCGGGGGTCCAGCAGTTCGCCGCAGGAACAGGTGCTGGCCTGCGGTCGGCCGCACATGGGACATCCCGCGGCAGTGGCGGGCATGGTGGCGCCGCAGTCGGCGCACTGAACGCCGGCACCTCGGGTCAGCGCCATGATCCGGCCCGCCTCGTGCGGCGTCGTCACTCTCTCTGCGACCTGGCGCATGGCGTCCCGGCCCATTGAGAGCATGCCGTTGCGGCGTGCCAGAGTGCGCAGCGAGGTGATGGATGCGGCGGAACTCACCGCGGTCCGGATCTCGTCGTCGACGACCAGGACTTCGAAGACGCCGCTGCGCCCGCGATACCCATCCCTGCAGACGGGACAATCCCCGCCGCGACCGTCGCATCGCGAACACAGCCGCCTCACGAGCCGCTGGGCGACAACCCCGGACAGGCCGCCGCCGACCAGGAAGGGGGGCACTCCCATCTCGAGGAGCCGCACGATCGCGCTGGGCGCATCGACCGTGTGAATGGTGGTGAGCACCAGGTGTCCGGTCACCGCCGCGGACATCGCGATCTCGGCGGTCTCGCGGTCCCGCACCTCGCCCACCAGGATCACGTCGGGGTCCTGGCGCAGGATTGCGCGGAGCCCGGCGGGAAACCCCATTCCCGCCTTCCGGTCGATCTCCATCTGGGCGACACCCGGAAAACGGTACTCGACCGGATCCTCGAGCGTCACGATGTTGATCTTCTCGGCGGCCAGTTCGGCCACCGCCCCCGACAGGGTGGTCGTCTTGCCGCTTCCGGTAGGGCCCGCGGCGAGGAGTACCCCCTGGCGCCGGTCGAGGAGGCGGCGGAGGCGATCGAGGTCGTGGGACGAAAGGCCCAGCGAGGCGAGATCGGCGGGCGCGTCTCCGGGATCGAGAAGGCGCAGGACCGCCTTTTCACCGCCCTTGGTGGGGATGGTGGAGACGCGGACCGTCAGTTCGGTACTGCGCCGCTGCATGGCGAACCCCCCGTCCTGGGGACGCCGGCGGACCGAGATGTCGAGACCCGCCATGATCTTGATGCGCGATATGACGGCCTGGTGGGTGCCGGGCGGCAACTCGATGGCGGTGGACAGCACCCCGTCGACGCGCAGGCGGACCCTGGAGCCGGTGATCGTCGTCTCGATGTGAATGTCGCTGGCACGCTGGTCCATTGCGGTCGAGAGCAGGTGGTCCACGATCCTGATTATGGGGGCCGCCGCGGCCTCCTGCTCGAGCACCTGCATCCCGCTTTCCCGCTCCGGAACGCCCGGGTGATCGAGGCTGTCGAGGAGTTCGGGCAGCTCCCCGCCGTATGCCTCGCGGACCGCCCGCCCGACCTCGGAAGCCGGCGCGACGACCGCCTCCACGTGGCAGCCCGATTGAAAGCGAAGGTCGTCGAGCGTGTCCGTGTCGAGGGCGTTTGCCATGGCGACGGTCAGCCGCCGCCCCTGGAGCGAAAGGGGCAGGACGCCCTGCCGGCGGGCCAGACCGGCCTCCACCTTCGCGAGCGCGCCCGGCTCGGGACGCAACGGGGGCGCGACGAAGGGGAGGTCGAGCTGCGCGGCAAGCGCCCTGGCCAACTGCACCTCGTCGACCACTCCCTTGCGCAGAAGGATGTCGTCCAGCCTCCGGCCCGAACGAAGGTGTTCCTCACGGGCATCGTGAAGGACACCCTGGGTGATCGTCCCGCCGTCCAGCAACAGCTGCCCGAGTAGTTCGTCGTGCCCCGTCATCGTGCGATAGATTGGGGCGTCGGCATGGGCGCCTACATGGTGGGACGGGACACCTGCCGCGGGGGCGGACGAAAACACCGGGAGGACTACTTGAGCCGGCCCGCCGCGGTAATTCCGCCGGATGTTGGCCGCCGGCTCCTACGGTGCCGGGAGGCCCGGACGAAGATCGAGGGTGACTTCGGCGGCCACATGCCCGATATCGGCCCGGTTCTTGAGGGCGTCCCGCAAGCGCGGGTCGATCTTCCGGTAGGCCGCGAGCACCCCGTCCCGCAGCTTCAGCCTGAGCACCTTGACGGCGTTGACGTCGGGGCGGCTCGTGCGGGTTTGCTTCTTCGCCTCTTCCAGGTGCCGCGGGTTGATTTCGAACGGCACCACGCCGACGTCGTCGTGGCGCTCGTGGTCCAGGTACTGGAGGGACACGGTGACGTCGCCGCGCGCCATCTGGTGGGAGATGTCGCCGATGGCGCGAAACCGTGCCGCGAGCGGACTGATCTCGGCACTCTGCGCGGCCTTGCGGTAGCCGGACTCGACGAGGGCGAAGAGGCGGCGCATGCGCTCGGGCGTGGTGGCGTCGGATTCGGGGACCACCGTGTCCATTTCCCTGCCCCGGGCCTGCCGGTCGTTGAGCGAGAGCGCTCGCTCCATGTCCCGGCTGCGGGCACGGTCGATGTTGTCGAGGATTCTGTCGGGGTTCGTCCTGTAGCTCATTTCACCTCGCGCTGTGGAAGGCGGAATAGGATAACGCCTTCCGTATTGCCCGGCCAGAATCCGCGGGGTAGGTTGGGTGGCCCCCGCGGGTTGAGGACCCCTCGGCCCGTGTGTCAATGCAGCCGGAGCAGCGGAGTTCGATCCCATGAAGCGCAGTGTGTTTGCAGCCTTGACCGCCGCCCTGGCCGCCGCCGGAGTCTCGGGCCCGGAAGGCTCTGCGCGGGGGGTCGCGTCATCGGCCGGCACACCTTCGCCATCGGCTTCCGGCAATCTCCAGGAGGCGCTGGCGCACGCGGTCCCGTCGGTGTCAAGCGTGACCTACGACGTAGCGGACACGATCCTGATGACCATTCGTTCACCGTCGGGTGTCACCGAATTGACGGCGGTGGCCTCCACCACGCTGTCGGTGAGTTTTGACGTCGACGGCGACGGCGTGCGGGTGAACGCCGAGGTCCTGGGCTTCGCCGGATCCACGGGCAACCCGGCCATGGGGACGCGGTCGCTCGGCAGCGACGACGCACGGGGGTCGATGATCTTCGTCGTCGGGCCCACCGGCGCCGTCGAGCAGGTCCAACGACCGGTACTTTCGGCCGACGCGGGACAATTCTCCCTCTTCAACCAGCTGCCTTACGACCTCTTTCCGGGGCTGCCCGGCCGAGTGGTCGGTCCCGCCGAGAGCTGGAGCGACACGGTTGTGTGGCACTCGTCGGTGGGTGGAATGGAGACGAGTTCGACGATGGCCCGGACGTACACGCTCGCGGGCGATACCGTGCAGGGCGGTCGTTCGCTCCTCGTCATCACCCTCGCGGCCGAGGTCGCGATATCCAACTCGGGAAGCCAGGGAGGACGGGCCTCCGGCACGACCATCACCGGGTCGCTTACCGGGCGCCTGCTCTGGGACGCCGAAACAGGGCTGCTTCACACGGCCGAACTCATGCGCCAATACGAGGGCCGGTCGACGATGCAGGGGCGGGCGCCGGGCACGCTCACCTTCGCTGGGCCACAGCGCATAGCGCGGAAGGACTGAACCGGCGTGAGCTACCGCTACGACCCCCCCGGCGCCGAGGGCATGGAGGAACCTCCGCCGCGCCCGGCCTTCCTGAGGCGCCTGTGGATGGTCATCGTGCAGCCGGGCGAGCTCTTCACCGCGCTGGCGCCCAACCCGGCATGGTTTCCCATGGCGGCCTTCACGGCGGCCACGGTGGGCATCGTCCTGGCTCTCACCCCGGCGGAAGTGTTCTATGAGGCGGCCGCCGCAAACGCGTCACCCGAGCAGCTGGGGGACCTCCGGGCGGTGCCCATGATCTGGTACAAACTGCCCGCCGTCGTCTTCGGTACGGCGACGATCCTTGTCATGCCGGTCATCATCAGCCTGGTCACTTGCGCGATCTTCGTCTTCATGCGCGGTGACCGCGCGACCTTCCGGCAGCACCTGTGCGTGATGGCGCACGCGGGCGTCATCACCGCGTACGGGTTTCTGTTGATGGCGCCGCTGCGGATACGAAACCTGAACATCGAGGAGGTGCTTTCGCTGGGCGACTTCGTCCCGTTCCTGGACGGCTTCGTCTTCCATCTGCTGGACGGGATGGACCTGTTCGCGATCTGGGGCAGCGTGGTGGCCGGGCTCGGGCTGTCCCTGCTCGATGAGCGGCGGCGCTGGTGGCCGACCGCGGCGGTGCTGGTCGGGATCGTGGCGGTTTTCGCGGCGATCCGGGCGCTCTTCGTTCCGTGACGGCGCTGCGCTGCCAGCGACACCACTTCTCACTGCCGGACGACTTCCACTACCTCAATTGCGCCTACATGGGGCCGCTTCCCAGGGCGGCGGAACGGGCCGGGATCGAGGGGCTCAGGGCCAAGCGCTTTCCGCAGGCGATCGCGCCGGAGGACTTCTTCCGCCCCGCGGACGAACTCCGTGCCCGCTTCGCCCGCCTGGTCAACGCGCCGGATCCGCGGTGCGTCGCGACGGTGCCGTCGGTCTCGTACGCGGTCTCGACGATCACCCGCAACACGACGGTCGGGCCGGGCCGCAACGTGGTGATCGCGCACGAACAGTTCCCGGGCAACGTCTACCCGTGGCGGCGCCTGGTGGAGGAGCAGGGTGGTGAACTCCGGGTCGTCGGACCGGTGGGGGGCGGGA
>CAZTOF010000511.1:0-1847 GCA_964615515.1 uncultured Gemmatimonadaceae bacterium | reverse complement strand
GGGCATATGCTTGCGCAACCCCCCCATGTTGCGCATGTCCTGCTCGTCGAGGCGCCCGTCGCCGCGGTGCGCGGCGTGGTGCATGGCGTGGATCACCGCGCCCGCCCCCAGGAAGAGCAGCGCCTTGAAGAAGGCGTGCGTGACCAGGTGGAAGATGGCCGCGGTGAAGGCGCCCACCCCGGCCGCCAGGAACATGAAGCCCAGCTGCGAGACGGTCGAGTAGGCCAGCACCTTCTTGATGTCGTACTGCTGCAGCGCGATGGTCGCCGCGACGAGGGCGGTGAGCACCCCGATCCCGGCCACGACCGCCTGGCTTGTGGGTGCGAGGGCGTACAGCACCGATGACCGCGCCACCATGTACACGCCCGCGGTGACCATGGTGGCCGCGTGGATGAGGGCGGACACGGGGGTGGGGCCCGCCATCGCGTCGGGGAGCCAGATGTGGAGGGGGATCTGCGCGCTCTTCCCGGCCGCGCCGAACATGAGGAGCAGGGTGATCGCGGTGATCGTCACGCCCCCGGCCGCGAAGTGGCCCTCGGCACCGGCGAAGATCGGGACGAAGTCGAGCGTCCCGAACCCCTGGAAGAGGAGGAACATCGCCAGCAGGAAGCCCAAGTCGCCGATCCGGTTGACGATGAAGGCCTTCTTCCCCGCGTCGGACTTCTCGCGGTCGCTGAACCAGTAGCCGATCAGCAGGTAGCTGCAGAGTCCGACCCCTTCCCACCCCACGAACATCGTGCCGAAACCCGAGCCCAGAACCAGCACGAGCATGAAGAAGACGAAGAGGTTCAGGTAGGCGAAGTAGCGGGGGTATCCCGGGTCCTTCCCCATGTAGCCCACGCTGAAGACGTGGATGAGGAACCCCACCCCGGTCACGACCAGGGTCATGACCAGCGAGAGCTGGTCGAGCTGGAGGGCGGCGTCGATGCGCAGGTCGCCGGTGACGATCCAGCCCCAGTAGGAACGGACCACGGGGTCGTGCAGGTCCGCCGGCATGCCGAGGAAGTTGAGCACCGCCAGGCCGAAGGCGAGGGCCATCACCCCGGGCCCGATCCACGTCGGCAACCTGTGCGTCGCCGGCGGCCGCGGCCCCGCGAACGGGTTCCATTCGCGCCCTTTCCGAAGCGCCGCCGAGGAATTCCTGGCAGAAAGCAGCGCCAAAATCCCGTTCAGCACGAAGCCCAGCAGCGGCAGCAGGACGATCAGCCCCGGGAGGACCGGCTCCCACTCGGCCGCGCCCGTTGCCGCGCCGACCGGCATCGCCGCTTCCGGTACCATGCCGGCAACCGGACCCGCCGGGGTAACCGCGCCCGAACCCGCCGGCGCAACCGCGAGGGAAGCGGCGCTCACCCCGTCACCACTTCAGCACGTTGAACTTGTCCACGTTGACCGTCTCGTAGTGACGGAAGATCGAGATGATGATCGCCAGCCCCACCGCCGCCTCGGCCGCGGCCACCGTCATCACGAAGAACACGTACAGCTGCCCCTCGATGCCCGTGTACCGGGAGAGCGCCACGAAGGCGAGGTTGACCGCGTTCAGCTGCAGCTCGATGCACAGGAAGATGATGATCGCGTTCCTGCGCACGATCACCCCCAGCGTGCCGACCACGAAGAGCGCGACGCTCAGGTAGAGGGCCGGGATCAGCATGTCAGTCCCCGGCCACCCGGTCGCGCGGCTTGGCAAGGACCACCGCGGCCACGATGGCCACGAGCAGCAGCAGTCCCATGAGTTCGAAGGCCACCACCCAGTCGGTGAAGAGCGGGTCGGCGATCACCCCCAGCGTGCCGACCACGAAGAGCGCGACGCTCAGGTAGAGGGCCGGGATCAGCATGTCAGTCCCCGGCCA
>CAZTOF010000510.1:0-1833 GCA_964615515.1 uncultured Gemmatimonadaceae bacterium | reverse complement strand
CCCTCCCCCTCCGCCTCGCACTGGAACTCCTCCGCGCCATCGCCGCCTTGGCCGCCCTGCTCGCCTTCTACGCCGCCGCGGTCTTCCTCCCGCGCCCCATGGTCTCCATCCGGCTCGACGACCCCGAGCTCCTCGCGGTCGACTTCCACTCGCACACCAACCACTCCCACGACGGGTGGTCCCGCTTCACGGCCGCGCGCAACCGCGCCTGGCACGAGGACGGCGGCTTCGACGCGGCGCACATCACCGATCACTACACCTGGGCGGGGGTGGACGACGCGGCCCCGGCCAACCCCTCCCGCGCGGGCGAGCGCACCGTGATGCTGTCTGGTATGGAGGTGCGGCTCCGCAACCGCCACATCAACCTGCTGGGCCACCGGGACCGCTACGTCTTCGCCCTGGACAGCACCTGGCACCACCTCGACCCGGACTCGATCGCGGCCGCGCGGGAGCGGGGCGCCCCCCCGGTGACGATGCTGTATACGATCCCCGGCCGCCTGGACCAGGTCGTGCCGCTCAGGCCCGGGTCGCCGGCGGGCGTGGTCGGGATCGAGCTCAGCGACGGGGCGCCCCGCGGCCTGGAGCAGGTCAAGGCCGAGCGCGCGGAGATCCTGGCGCTGGCCGACGGCATGGACCTGGCGGTCGTCGCGGGGTCGAACCTGCACGGATGGGGGCGCACGGTCGCGGCCTGGAGCGTGATGCGGGTTCCCGGGTGGCGCGAGATGTCGCCGGGCGAACTGGGCGGCGCGATCGAGGGGGTGCTGCACCGCGACCGGCGCCGGGCCGCGACGGTGGTCGAGCGGCGGATGCCGTACCACCATGGCAGCCGCGTGGGGATCGCGGCGACGCTGCCGTGGCTGCTGTGGGAGCATTTCCGTATGATGACGGTGGCCGAGCGGGGGTCGTGGATCGCGTGGATCACGATTCTGGTGATGGCTCACGGAGCCTTGCGACGCCTCAGGGCGAGGACGATTGTCCGGTACCGGGAGGCGGCGGACAAATCATGATCAGCACCTTCACCGTCTACCTGCGCCTCGGCTTCGAACACCTGCTCGACCTGCGGGGCTACGACCACATCCTGTTCCTGGCGGTGCTGTGCGCGGCCTACACGCTGGCACGCTGGCGCGAGCTCCTGGTGCTTGTGACCGCGTTCACGATCGGGCACTCGGTGTCGCTGGCGGTGGCCACGCTGCGGCTGGTGCGGGTCGACACCGGCCTCGTCGAGTTTCTGATCCCGGTCACCATCGTGGCCACGGCATTGACCAACCTGGCCGGGCTGCGCCGCGAGGACCCCGCCGAGCACCGGGTCGCCGCGCGGCCGCTGCGCTACGCGCTCGCCCTGGTCTTCGGGGTGGTGCACGGGCTCGGCTTCTCGAACTTCCTGCGCCTGGTGCTCGGCGAGGAGAGGAGCCTGTTCCTCCCGTTGCTGTCCTTCAACATCGGGCTCGAACTGGCCCAGATCGTCGTGGCGGTGGGGGTGCTGGCGGTGGCCCTGGCGGCCGTGCGCCTTCTTTCACTCCCCGTGCGCCTTTGGACGTTCCTGCTGTCGGCGCTGGCGGGTGGCGTGGCGGCCGTGATGGCGGTGCAGCGCTGGCCGTTTTGAGTTCCGGCCCCTCGACGCCCTCGATGCCCGCGCGGCGTCGGTGGATACACCGTTTTTTTTCCTTGACATAACCGCCCTTTCTGCCGTAGTCTATAGGCCTCCCTCCAAGCAGCACCGACAAGAGTAGCGACCGCCATGACCCGCCTTCCCTCGTCCCCGGCCCCTCCAGCTCGCGATGCCCGCCCCCGGGGCATTCGTCAATCCTCCCGCCGCGCGGGCCGGTTCCTGGT
>CAZTOF010000509.1:0-1627 GCA_964615515.1 uncultured Gemmatimonadaceae bacterium | reverse complement strand
GTCCAGTCCCGGTGCCCGAGCGACCGGGTGAGCCTTCGCCCGTTCTCGCGCCACTCGACTTGGAACAGGCCGGTTTTCGGGTCCGGGAACACCCTCACCCGGTTCCGGCCCCATTCTCCGGCGCCATAGGAGCGCCGACTTCGTTTCGTGCGTGCCATCGTTCGATTCCTCTCGATTCGATGGACTGCACGATCTGCGCGAACGAAGTATCGCGGAGACAAGCCGTGTCCGCCAGAAAGAGTTGCTCGATGCGCGTTGGCATCCTCCCCGAAATCGGACCGGAAACATGCCGTCTACCGGCGGCGCCCGAGCTTCACGATCTTCGGGCGGGAAACAGTGACTTGAAGGCGATTCTCGGCAACGCCGATGCCGATCCAGAGGCGCACATGTGAAGCGAGGTCGATGTGCACGAGAATCCGTTTCGGGCGTGCACGCCTCCGATTCTCCAAGTTGCTGCCGGGCTTTGGGTTGCGCGGTGGTCGCGGGAGGGCCGGTGCCGTGCGGGCTTTGAAGCCGATGTCGGGAGCGACCCTGTACCCTCCAAACAGACTTCTCGTTAGATCGAAAGATCCTAACAGCAGCGACGGGCGACCAGGCCGGGAGTAACCTGAGCGACCCAGTGCCACAAAGCACCCGAGGGGGACTTGTACCCCGGCCCGGAGCCGCGATGGATGCCCAGTGGGGAGTTCGCGCCATCGAGCGCCAGTACAGGGACCGGCGAGCATCGCGGCGACCACGGACATACGCCTGTCCGACAACCTTCACTCGGGAGGGAGCATGGTAGAACGCAAGGCTTGGTTCGCGGGCGTGGACTGGGCATCGGAAGCGCATCACGTCTCCTTGGTCAGCGGCGACGGATCGAAGCGGGGGGAACGCAGCTTCCGCCATGGGGGTGCGGGGCTGGCGGAGATGGCCGATTGGATCGCGGCCAAGTGCGGCGGATCGGCCCCGGACATCCCGGTGGCGATCGAAGTCCCGCACGGGCCGGTCGTCGAGAGTCTCATGGACCGGGGGTTCGCGGTCTACTCGATCAATCCGAAGCAGCTGGACCGGTTCCGCGACCGCTTCTCGCCCGCCGGGGCCAAGGACGACAGCCTCGACGCCCGAGTCCTCGCCGACGCGCTGAGGACCGATCTTCACCACTTCCGGAGGATCGATCCCGTCGACCCGGTCGTCATCGAACTCAGGGCGTGGTCGCGGATCTTGGAGGAACTCACACGGGATCGCACCCGCCTCTCGAACCGGGTGCGTGACCAGTTGTGGCGCTACTACCCGCAGATCCTCGAAGCGGTCGGAAGCGTGGTTGAGCCCTGGTTCCTCGACCTTTGGGCCAAGGCTCCGACGCCCGCGAAGGCTCGGCGGATCCTGTGGCGCTTGAGAAGGCTTTCGAGGGTCCGGCGCTGGATCCGCCGGATCACGGCCGACCAGCTCTTCGAGATCCTCCGCGCCCCGGCCATTGCCGTTGCGCCCGGAACCACCGAGGCCGCGGTGGCCCACATCAAGAGCGTCTCCGAACGCCTTCGCCTCGTACAGCGCCAACTCGCCACCGCCAAGCGGGAGATCGCCCGCCTGATCGAAGCCTTGGACGACAGCGAGGACTCCGGCTCCGGCCAACCCGGCGGGCAGC
>CAZTOF010000508.1:0-2470 GCA_964615515.1 uncultured Gemmatimonadaceae bacterium | reverse complement strand
CGCCTGCTCCTTGGCGTGGTAGCTGGAACGCACCAGCGGTCCGGACTCCACATGGCGAAACCCGTACTCCTCCTCCCCCACCCTCTTCCACTCGCGGAACTCGTCCGGAGTCACCCAGCGGGCCACCGGAATGTGCTGCCGCGACGGCCGCAGGTACTGCCCCAAGGTGAGAATGTCGACCGCGGCCTCGCGCAGATCGGCCATCGCCTGGCGGATTTCTCCCGCGCGCTCTCCCATCCCCAGGATGATCCCCGTCTTGGTCAGCATGGAAGGGTCGATGCGTTTGGCGCTTCCCAGGTACGAGATCGAGCGCCAGTACCGGCCGCCGGGACGCACGTCCGGGTGGAGCCGCTCGACCGTCTCGAGGTTGTGGCCCAGGATGGCCGGGCCCGCCTCCATCACCGTGCGGAGCGCCACCTCGTCTCCCTTGAAGTCGGGGATCAGCACCTCGACCGAGCAGTGGGGCAGCCGGGCGTGCACCTCGCGGATCGTCGCGGCGTAGACGCCCGCGCCGCCGTCGGCGAGCTCGTCCCGGTTGACCGAGGTGATGACGACGTGATCGAGTTCCATGGCAGCGATCGTGTCGGCGACGCGCCGGGGCTCCTCCAGGTCGAGTCCGGTGGGCATCCCGTGCGCAACCGCGCAGTACTTGCAAGCCCGGGTGCAGACATCGCCAAGGATCATGAAGGTGGCCGTGCCGTCCTCCCAGCACTCGCCGATGTTGGGGCACCCGGCTTCCTCGCAGACCGTGTGCAGGGACCGGCTGCGCATGAGCCGCTTGAGGCGCAGGTAGTTGGGCCCTCCGGGAGAGCGCACCTTGAGCCACGACGGCTTGCGCGCGGTGATGGGGATGGTGTCGATGCCGCAGTGGGCCCGGATCCGGGTCGAGCCCTTCGGCTTGACCGTTCCGGTGTCCTTGCCCCGAGGTGCGTACCCGCCGGTGTTGGCGGACCCGCCCCCTCTGTTCTTCTCTGACGGAATCACGTCCGGTGGATCTCCGATGGTCGCTTACCCCCGGGTGTCGGCGAACCCCATGGCGCCGGCGAGGTTTCCGGGAGCTGCCCGGGAGCTGTCGACCCCCAGGCAACGGGGCCGTGAATCATAAGAAGGTCACGCATTTCGCACCATGGAACAGGATGGAGTCCACCGTGCCTGTCCATAGTGCGGACCCTGGCTCGCGCCGCGCCGGTCGGAGATCGGTACCGCCGAGCGAAGCCGGGCCGCGTCAGTTCTCCACGAGTGCATACACGGCAAGCCGCTCGACATCCAGGGCGTCCCGCCAGCTCACCAACGCCCAATCGGGGCCGATGTCCTCCAGCCGCTGCCCGGGACGCAACCGCATCTACCGGGAACCCGCAAGGTATTCGCGCGCCTCCTGCCGCAGCATCGGCAACAGCTCCGCGTGTCCTTCCTCGGCTCTCGGATCGTATTCCTGCAGGCCTGCGCCGATCTCCTCGTCGTAGACATCGACGAGGGTCCGGTAGTGGGCGCGCGCCGCCGGTGCGTCGCCGCCCAGCAGCGCGGCCCGGGCCGCCGCCGCGAGGCAGAGCAGGTGCGTGGGCCTGACTGCGAGGCCGACTTCCGCGACCGCCAGCGCCGAGGCCGCGTCACCCGCCGCGGCGTGAAGCAGGGAGAGGTGGAAGCGGTCGTCCAGGGTCAGGGCGGCGATCAGGTCGTACGAGGCGATGGCCATCGGCAGGAACAGCTCCGCCTGGGCCCGGTCACCGCTCTCCACCGAACGCATGACGCGGTTGAAGAGGCGCGTCGCGGCCTGGCGCGGGGTCATGGCGTCGAGGTCGACGGTCGAGGTCGGGCCAAGCGTGCCCGGAGGTGTGGACGGAGGCGTCGTGCCGGCATCCTCGGCTCCGGGCGTGACGCGCACGACCAACACGACCAACAATGTCATGGCAAGGATGCCGCCAACCGCCCACGGAACCCGGCGACCCCGGATGCCCCCGGCGGGCCGGGACGACTTCAGCGCCACTCCGCAGCGGGTGCAGAACCGGTCCCCCATCTCCGACGGGGTCGCGCATTCGGGGCAGGGAGGTCCACGCAAGGCGCCGCCGCACCGGGAACAGAAGTTCGCGCCGGCCGACGACGCCCGATGCCGGCAGTGCGGGCACGCGACGCGCGCGGTCGTCATTCGGTCAGCCCTCGGCCCGGGGATGGTGCTGGACATTTCACCCCGGCCAGCGGGCCGACACGGTGGGCACGCTCAGGGTTGTATGATGCATGAGGTCTCCTGTTCGATTCGTCCGTTGCGGGTTCGGCACAGGCTCCGCGGGACCCGGCTCGCCGAAGCCGCCCGCCCGGTCACAGTCCCGTAGGCGAGTCTATGAACCGACCCTCGATTCCGAAATGGTCTTCAAGTTTCGCGGCGAGTGCCCGCACGCCCCAGACTTCCGTCGCGTAGTGACCGCCAAGAAGGACGGTCACCCCCAGCTCCGCCGCCTCGATGGCGTGATGATGC
>CAZTOF010000507.1:0-2284 GCA_964615515.1 uncultured Gemmatimonadaceae bacterium | reverse complement strand
CTTCCCCTCCAGCGCCTCCCACCCCCGGGGCAGACGCACGCTCACGCTCAGGTGACGGTGGTTGACCGTGCGGATCTCGGCCCGCAGGACCCTGCCGTCCGGCAACCCCGCCTCGGCGGAGCCGTACCCCGTCATGCTGCGGATCATCGCGGCCCCCGCTCTCCGGCAGGGCGGCACGCGGCGCAGACCGGGCCCCTCAGTTCCAGAACGTCCACCGGACCCCGTACATGCCCCGGGTGATGGGCAGGAGCACCCCCGGCACATCCTGGTTGTTGTCCCTGAACGACACGTTCTCGACGGTCGCGAAGATGTTCAGCGTGAGAAAGCGCATCTGCAGGCGGAAGTACCAGTTCTGGTAGAACGGCACCAGCGAGGGAACGCGCTCGTCCTCCTCTCCCTCTTCCGGCGGCGGCGCGGACCCTTCCGGCAGCGGAACATGCATTTCGGGGCGGCCGTGCACGCCCAGGTCCACCCACAGCTCGAAGTTGCCGGTGGCGCGGAAGGTGCGGTGGAAGGAGAAGCCGGCCCGGTAGGCGTAGTCCGGGAAGTAGAGCGACGGGGCCGCGAGGGAGTCGGTCTCGTCCCAGAACTGGACCTCCCCCGTCAGGAACAGTCCGGGAAGCCGCAGCGGGAAGCGGCCGGTCACCTCCCACCCCTGCCGGCGCGGCTGGGGCCGCACGAGCCCGCCCCGGTCGATGAGCAGCCCGGTCGGCCACACCGAATCCGCCTCGATCCACAGCCGGGCGACCGACGCTTCGTACGCGCGCCAGTTGAGGCGGGCACCGAGGCGGGTGCCGTTGCGGGTGGTGAAGCGGCCCCGGGGGCCCGGGTCCATCTCCATGGAGTCGGGATCCTCGATGGAGTCGGGATCCTCCGTCCCGTTCATGGTCGTATCCTCGGGCTCTTCCGGGCGGAGCGGGTTCAGGAAGGGCACCGAGCGGCCGCCGTTGCCGCGTTCCGCGAAGACCGCCCCGTAGCGATGGGGGGTGGCCCAGACCCGGATGTCGTACCCCGACCCGCGCCGGTCGTCCCATGATTCGCGCCAGGCCCGGCCGGTCGCACCGCCCCACTTGGCCGACAGCGCCGAGAACTCGACCGCCAGCTCCCGGTCGGCGACCCCCTTTCCTTCGTTGAAGCGGGCCGTGGCGCGGCCCCAAACCGGGCCCCGGGTTCCGGAGAGGCTCGCGCCGTGCTGTTTGCGCGACTCGGGCGAGAAGGGGAAGACCTCCGCGGTGTCGCCGGTCGCGATCGAGGCGCTCGTGGCCCAGCTCTCGGCAAGCAGGTTCTCCGTGAGCGCCAGTCTCCCGTGAAGCGTCCAGTCGGAGCGTGTCACCGAGGCCGCCGCTTCGTTGAAGACCGGGCGATCCGAGCCCATCCGGCGCACTTCGTAGCGCAACCCGGTGCGGTCTCCCCGGTGAATGCTGTAGCGGAACCACCCGCCGGTCATGGCGCCGGGCGCATCGCGCCCCCTCGAGTCCAGCCGTTCGATCGCCAGCGCCCCCTTTCCGCCGAACATGGTGGGCAGGGAGAAGGTCGCGCGCAGGAGGTTCGTGTCCAGATCGCCGGTCCCCGCCTCGACCAGCGACGCGGCCCGCACATCGGTGTGGACGAGGCGGAAGAGACGCACCTCTACACCCCCGGGGCGCTGCACGACACGAACCCGCTCCAGCCCCGACAGGGGAATGCGGGCGAGGTCGGGCAGCGATCCCTCCAGGGGGAGATGCTCGACGCCGTCGTAGTACAGGCGCAGTCCACCCCCTGCGAAGCCGACGGGGAAGACCGCCGTCGCCGCACCGAAGTCGCCGCTCCGCACCAGGAGGAGTCCGGGGATGTCCGCGAGCAGCTCCCACAGCGTCTGTCCCCGTACGCCGAGCAGTTCGGTGCGGTCCCACTCCCAGATCCCCGTGATGCCCGCGGCGGGTGCGGGGTCGGGAAGGGTTGGAAATACCGGAGGGGGGGCGATGCTGTCGGTGTCGACGCTGTCCGCCGCGAGTGAATCGCCGGGGGCGATGCTGTCGGCGACCGCCGTCGAGTCCTGCAGGGAGTCGGCGGGGACCTGCAGCGAATCCGGTTGCAGGGAGTCGGTGGCGGCCTGCAGTGAGTCCGGGGGGACTTGCAGGGAGTCCGGGGGATCCTGGGCGGAGGCCGGAAGAACCCCCGCCAGCGAAAAAACCCCGGTAGCGAGGAGGACTCCGGCACGCGCGGCTGGGAACACATGGCTTCTTCCACCGGCTGCGTGGGGTCCTTGGACAACGTCCCGCGACCCCCGAGACCGGCGAGGGAC
>CAZTOF010000506.1:0-2578 GCA_964615515.1 uncultured Gemmatimonadaceae bacterium | reverse complement strand
TGTGCATGAAGTCCGGCCCGAGCAGGATGCGGAAGACCCTCAGGTGCGGGGTATCGAGCTCACGCATGACCTCATGCCCACCGACATCACCGGCACCGAGGTCATCCAGGAGGACAAGATCACTGGCGAGCGGGTCTTCCGCTTCGTGCGGGGTCCGATCTTCGCCAACATCGTGCTGGCCGACGAGATCAACCGCACCCCGCCCAAGACCCAGGCGGCGCTGCTCGAGGCCATGCAGGAACGGGAGGTGACGGCGGCGGGCACCACCTATTCCCTCGCCCCCCCGTTCTTCGTGCTGGCCACGCAGAACCCCATCGAGCAGGAGGGGACCTATCCCCTTCCCGAGGCGCAGTTGGACCGCTTCATGTTCGACCTGCGGATCGGCTACCCCGACCGCGGCGAGGAGGAGAGGATCGCCACGCTGACGCGCGAGGTTCAGGACGTTCCGGTCGAGCCGGTGGTGCACGGCAGCGAGATCATCGAGCTGCAGCAGCTGGTTCGGCGGATCCCCGTGCCCCCCTCGATCGTGCGCTTCGCGGTGCGGCTCGCGCGTTCGACCCGTCCCGGCGGCGCCGAACAGGCGGGTGTCGCGAAGCGGTACATCAGTTGGGGTTCGGGGCCGCGCGCGTCCCAGTACCTGGTGCTCGGAGCCAAGGCGCGGGCCGCGTTCCGGGGCGTGCCGATGCCCGCCATGGACGACGTGCTCGACATCGCGCCGTCGATCCTCGCGCACCGGATCGTGGTCAACTTCGACGCCGAAGCCGAGGGCCTGAGCACCCGCGACGTGGTCCGCGAGCTGCTGGCCGAGAGCAGGAAATGGACATAGCGGAACCCGCGTCACCCGACGACCAACCTCCGAGTCGCAACGCACGGCAGCCGGATCGCGGCGCCGGCCGGGGGTGCGCCATTCCCGCGGCCGGAACCGACCCCGGCGCGCGCGCCGGCTTCATCCTGCAGCACGAACCGGCCCGCGTGCGAGGCATGCGCGGGAGAACCCCGGGCGGAGGGGACCGATGGCGCTCTTAGCAAGCCTCATCGCGGCTTTCGTGGTCCTTCTGCTGGTGTCGGCGGCCCTGGCGGCGGCGCTTACCGCCGTTCACCGAATCAACGACTCCAAGGCGCGCATCCTGGCCGGCGAAGGGTTCGCGGGGGCCGAAGCGCTCCTCGAACTGCGCTCCGACGAGTCGAAGACGACCCCGCTCGGCGTCTTCCGGGTCCTGTGCTATCTCGGGGCCACGGCGGCGGGCGTCGCCGCGGCGGCGGCGGCCTGGGGATCCCGGGGCACCTGGATCGGAGGTCTGGCCGTGGTGGTCGTCGTGCTGCTGGCGGGCGAACTGGCCCCTCGCGCCTTCGCCAGACGGGGCCCCGTGCGGCTGGCGCTGGTGGCCGCGCCGTTCCTCCGGACGGGTTCGCGCATTCTCGGCCGCCTTCTCTTCCCGTTGACGGCGGTCGTGCGGCTGATTTCGCGCCGATCCGCCCGGATCGAGGCCTCGGCAGACGAGCTGCAGGTGCGCGAGGCGCTCGAGATCGGCGCGGACGAGGGGGTCGTCGAGGCCGACGAGCACCGCCTGGTCGAGCGGGCCTTCAAGCTCGACGAGCTGAACGCGTGGGACGCGATGACGCCCCGGGTCGACATCGTGGCGCTCAAGGACTCGCGCCTCCTGGGCGAGATCCTGCCCGAACTGGAGGACCTGCCCCACTCGCGCGTCCCGGTCTACGGCGAGAGCATCGACGACGTCACCGGCATCCTGCACGTGCGGGAAGCGTACCGCGCCTACGTCGCCGGAAGGCGCGACACACCGCTCTCGAAGCTGGCCCGGCCGCCCATGTTCGTGCCGGGATCGCTGTCGCTGGCCAAGCTGCTCGCCGACTTCCGCGCCCGGCGCGTCCACATGGGGATCGTGGCGGACGAGTTCGGGGGAACCGACGGGCTGATCACCCTGGAGGACGTGCTCGAGGAGCTCGTGGGCGAGATCGTGGACGAGACCGACGTGGACGAGGATCCGCTGACCCGTCTCTCGCCCGATGAGGTCATCGCGTCGGGAGGCGCGGAGCTGCGCGACATCAACGAGCGCTTCGGCCTCGCACTCCCCGAGGACGAGAACCGGTCGCTCAACGGCTTCATCCTGGAGGAGCTGGGCCGGGTCCCCGAACCCGGCACGACCTTCGAGGCGCAGGGAGTCCGGGTCGAGGTGGTGAAGGCGTCGGAGACGCAGGTGATCCGGGCGCGGATACGGCGGGTGACCCCGTCGGCGCGAAGTGGGTGATGGCACGCATCATTCCCTTCGGCGGGCACGTCCCGCGCATCGCGAAGTCGGCCTTCGTGGCGCCCACCGCGGTCGTGATCGGCGACGTGGTGGTGGGGGACAGGGCGAGCATCTGGTTCGGGGCGGTGCTGCGAGGCGACCATCCCGACCACGGCATCCGCGTGGGGGCGCGGACGAACGTGCAGGAGAACACGATCGTGCACACGAGCGAGCAGGGCCCCACCGTGCTCGAGGACGAGGTGACGGTCGGCCACGGCGCCCTCATGGAGAGCTGCCGCATCGGGCGGGGGACGGTGGTGGGGATGGGGGCC
>CAZTOF010000505.1:0-4718 GCA_964615515.1 uncultured Gemmatimonadaceae bacterium | reverse complement strand
GCCGACTCGCTTGCGAGAGCCTTCCAGCCCACCCTATGATTCAGCTTCGGATGCTCCCCACCCACCACGACAGGTGAAGAGCCGAACTGGGATGGGCGTTGTTCTACCATGGCAACATCGGTGTCGAGGAGGTCATTGATCAGTTGAAGGCCAAGATGACTTTGGAAGACCGGAGAATCGCGGCCAGGCTGTTCAACAGCATCATGGAGAAGCGTCCCACGGAGCGGAACGGAAAGGTGAGTCGACTGGAGCGAGAGATGTTCCATTGGCAGCTCAAGAAGGTCCTGTACGCCTTGGCTGCGGCGGAATCTGATGTGGCGCTATCGTCCGTCGGAGAGTTGATCCGACGGTACCCAGACAAGACCGAGATACTCTGCGAGTACATGATGCGGCTACAGGACAGAGATGAAGCAATAGTTAGTCAGATCGAAGGTGCGCTGGACGAGGATACTATGGAATGGGCGTTTGCATGGATGGTGAGGGTCCTGAGTAGGAGGCCCGAATTCGTTACGAGTGGTATTGAGAGTCGGCTGGAATGGGTGGCGGACAACCCGGGAGATGGTTGGCTAGCCGCAGTGGAAGCCGCAAAGTGTCTTGCCGCGATGGGAAGACTGAGTAGGAAGACTCTATTGCTCTTGTGGAACACCTGCCCTCATGCGTTTCGTATTGACCTCGCCGTGGCTGCTGTTCGAATGGAGAAGGTGGCGGATTGGGGTACGGCTTTTGTACAATCTGCTCGAGGTGAACGCGTTCGCGAAGTAGTGATGGAACACGAGGCTCAAGGGAGAATCTCGGCTTAGAGGTCCGACACCTAGCGGAGCCACCTATCAAGGCCCGGACAGCCACTCGATTTGAGAAGCCAGTTCAACTCGTACACGTACCCTGCATCGAGGATCAAGTACTTCGTCCACAAGCGCCAGATGGCTCGCCATCGGGCACTCTTCGGGTCAGCTTTGTCGACCGGCAATCCAAACCGTTCAGCGTCGGACGCGGAAACGATCGCACGGTGGTCCTTTGGGTCACCTAGAAGGTGCTTCTTGAGCTGCTCGGTCAGGAACTCGACTTGCGTCGGCTTGCGAGAAGGAACGGCTGAGAGCGCTTCCCGAACCAGATCGTCGGTCCTGGCCTAAGCGTCACGGGCCTGCTGTACCATGAGCGCGGTGATGTCCGGTCCGAGAGGAGGGCGGCGTGCAGCGGATAGGTGGTCGGATCCTGCTGGATGCTCTTCTCCGCTCGATCGACGGCGGCGATGATGGCTCGCGCGGCAGCGAGGGAACCATTGGAAAGCTGGAACTGTGGATCGACCGGTCCCAAGTCGCTGGTCGGCCCCATGTAGATGGTGTCCGCCCCCAAGACAAACAGCGTGTCGGCACTCTTGGCCCGATCCGGGACGATCACGGTAAGCTGTCGACAGCGCGACTGCGCCTGCCGGATCAGGCGGAGCGCCGTCTCTGTGTCACCGCCCGGCGTTCCAAGAAGCACATGCAGGTCCTGCTCGGGATCTGCATCGAAGAGGGTCTCCTCGAATAGCGGAACGCAACGAGGAAAAACGACATCGCGCATAACCACGAGACGACATCCGTGGGCCTCCTGGTACTCCCGTATCAGAGCTTGCCGTTCGTAGCGCGCCGCGTGCTCGGCCTCATAGAGGGGCGTTCGATCCGTCACGACCCAACCCGGATCGGCGGTCCTTCCATGTCGAAGGTGGCGGGCTTCCCACGCCGGGCCTGCCTGGTCTCCTCGCGAACCCGCTTCGCGGTCTCGACCTTCTCGCGCCAGTCCGGATCGATGCCCGGAGGCGGCGGAAGCGCGGGCGAAGAGCTGCCTGCAGGCCGGGTGGTGGCGTGGCCGGTGTTCGAGTCTGACATCTTGGGCGCGCTCCTCCGTTGAGAGTTCGCCTGAACATGGTCAATCCGGGCGCTGGTGTCTCCACAACCCTCCCCTACACCGACCCCCGCGCCACCACCCATTCCATCGGCTGGCCCGTGACCGAGGCGATTCGGTCGAAGTCGGCGTCGTAGTGGAGCAGGACCATTCCGGCGCGCTCGGCGGCCGCCGCGATGAGCAGGTCCGGAATCGGCACGCGGTGCCGGCCGCGCAGGGCCAGCAGGCCCTGAACGTCGATTGCGCGCTGGAAGGTCGCCTCGGCCAGCTTGACATGGCGATACGCGAGGGTGCGCCGACGGCGGGTGCGGGCGTGGTCGGACGCGTTGCGCGTCGAGTAGAGGACTTCCAGATCGATCACGGCGCAGGTGGCCGCCTCGCCGGCTTCGAGAATCGGCACGAGTCTGGCCTGCACCGCCGGGTGCGGCATGCGGGCCAGCGCGCTCCTGTCGATCAGGTAGGACATGTGGTTCGTCCCGTCGCGGGTTAGTAGCGCCACGTCTTCGACATGACCGCCGGATTGCGCAGGTCGAGGCCGTCCATCTCGATCAACGCCCGGATCTCACGGCGCCTCGCCTCTCCTCGCTCCACTTCCCGCAGCGCCTCGTCAATGGTCTCCCTGATGGACGAGGTCCCGAGCAGGATGCGCACCCTGTCGACGAGCTCGCCGTCGATCACCACGCTGGTCTTCCTCATCGTTGTCCCCTCGGTGTCGGCGGTCGTACGATATCCGAATGGAAATCTAGTGGATATCCTACAGCGATCAAGTCATATATACGCAGAGGGCCCCATTTGACAGGCATGCGATTTGCCCCAATTCGACGTGCCTAATTGCCACAGGAGGGTGGAATGACAGCTCAGGCGGTCGCCGAACATCTCGGCGGAAAACCGGCCCTGGGTCGCGACATCCGTTCCGACTTCGACCTTGACGACGTGGTCCGCAGCGGAGTGCCCGTGAAGGCGGTCGAGTGCGTGGTGAGTGCAGGTACGCTCCGGGCGCCCGAAGTGCACGCGCTGGTCGTTCCGCGCCGTACGCTGGCCCACAGGAAGCGCTCGCACGGGCGGCTGAGTGCGGCGCAGTCCGATCGTCTGATCCGCGTCGTGCGCATGGCGGGGCGGACCGAAGAGGCCATCGGAGACGTCGACAAGGCGAAGCGCTGGCTGCGCAAGCCCAATCGCGCGCTTCGGGGCCGGCGCCCTCTGGATCTTCTCGCGAGCGACGTGGGAGCCCGCCTGGTCGAGCAGGTGCTCGGGCGCATTGAGCACGGTCTGGGTGCGTAGTCCTCCATAGAGCGCTGAACCACCTTGCGGCTCTGGCGGATCGTCCGGCGGGACCACGCCGGACTCGACGGCGAGGGGGCTCGCCTGTACGGCGCCCGCTGGAACTCGCCCGGGGCTGCCGTGTCATACGCCGCCTCCCACCTGTCGCTGGCCGCCCTGGAGTACCTGGTGCATGTCGATCCGGATGACGCGCCCGACGATCTGGTCGCCCTTCGCCTGGACATTCCGGAGGAATGGGCGACCGCCCTGATCCTCGCGTCCCCATCGCTGCCCCCAAGGTGGCAGCGCACGCCGTCGCCGCCGGAATGCCGGCGGATCGGGGACCGTTGGGCCAGAAACGGGCAACACCTGTTGCTTCAGGTCCCGTCGGTCCTAATCCCGGAAGAGAGCAACCTGCTGGTCAATCCGATGCATCGCGACGCGCCCCTCGTTCATGTCTCGGGATCCCGTCCCTTCTCCTTCGACCCGCGTCTCCCCATTCTGGCGCACGCCCGCCACCTCCACACCCTCGCCATCATCGCGCATCGCTTGCGAAAACCTGCCGTCCCGCCCCATGATTCGGCTTCGGCTGCCGCCTATCCACCACGGAGTGGTGAAGAGCCGACGGGATCGCATATTCGATCCATGACCGATTCCCGCCACGGCCGGGATTTATGGCCAATCAATGTTCAAGACCGAGGAGAAGAACTGAGCAAATGGACGCAGAGACGAAACGAAACTACGGGGTCGCACTGAAACAGGCGGAAGCCGAGCTGGCTACGCACGAGCAGCGGGGAGAAGCGTTGCGGAAAGCGGTCGATGGGTTGAAGACGTTGCTGGCCGATGGGAGTCTGGCAGGGCAGGCCCGGAAACGGGGCCCGGTCAAGCGTAGGCGTCGGCGCAAGAGTGCCGGGGCCGGCCACCCGGAGGTTCCGGCGGGCACCTTCAGGGGCATGGGACCAACGGCAGCCTACCGGAAGTTCCAGGCCATGTACGGGAACTCCTACAGCGTTCCGCAGATCGGGGACGCCCTGGTGCAGGGGGGTGTCAGGTCCAGTTCTCGGAAGTCGTTGCTCACCGGGTTGTACGGGATCAGGGGGCGTGACCGGCGCAGGGAGGCGGCAGAGCGGGGCGAGGTGGAGGAAGGGGAGTAGCAGAGGGGGGTGGAGGTGTGAGGCCGGTGACTTCAGGGTGCTCCCAGAGAGGCGGGGAGTGACGTGACCCTCGATCGCGATTCTGGATCGCCCGGCGAACGGTCGTCGCCGTCCCGCTTTGCGGGCACTGGTGGCCGAGGGGTGGGGCGGCAAAGCATACGACCCCCGGTTCCTTGGAACGACGGGACAATCCTCGCCACCCGGCTCACGCCAACGATCAACGTGCCAATCGAGGCTGCAAGACCGATGAAGTCGACCCGCACCACGCTGCGGCTGCTGGTCATGGTGGCGTTTTTCGGTGTTGGTGTCCTGCTGTGGCAGGGGATCAAGGTGGTGATGCGGGCGTTGATCGGCTGGTAACGGAGGGCAGGACGGAGAGCCGGCGGCGGCGACTCCCGTGTGGCGGCGTTTCGTATGTTC
>CAZTOF010000504.1:0-3270 GCA_964615515.1 uncultured Gemmatimonadaceae bacterium | reverse complement strand
GGCTTTCGCAACCGGGAACGCTTCGCGAACGCCATCCTCTTCCACCTCGGCGGCCTCGACCTCTACCCCGATGGCCTACGCGCATGACCTGCTACCCACCAGAAAGGGGGAAGAACCCGCGGGGCTTTTCCGTGAAACTCTCCGGGGTAGGGCGTACGCTCTACCAGCAGGGTGATTGCGGAGTGCGCGGCGGAGGGCCGGGTTCAGGGCGAACGCGGGGCGGGGCGCCTCCGCGAGGGCTCAGGCGGCCCGGTCCTGTACCTGCACTTCGACGCCCAGCTTCTCAATCTGCGCTTTCAGGTATCGAAGCCTTCGCTCCTTGTCGTGGCGCTGGAAGTGGTCCGGTCCGAGGTCCTCGTGCACGGAGCCGGTCGAGAACATGTGCCAGATCGCGACCAGCAGGGCATGCTGGACGGCCACGATGGCCTTCTTCGAGCCGCCCTTCGCCTCCTTGCGGTGGTACAAGGCGCGGTAGTAGCACCCCTTGGTCCGCACGGCCGCCCACGCCACCTGTGCCAACGCCTTTCGCAGCCAGCTGTTGCCTTTGCCGATCGATGCGGGCTTGCGCTTCCCGGCACTCTCGTGGTTGCCCGGACAGAGGCGGGCCCAGGAGGCGAAGTGCCCCGCCGTCGGGAACTTCGACATGTCGTCACCGGTCTCCGCGAGAATCGCCTCGGCCGACCGGCGCTCGACCCCCGGAATGCTCTCCAGGAGGTCGAGCGCCGCCCCGAAAGGGACGTCCGTCACCGCGACGATCCGCATGTCCAGCCTGTCGATCTGGCGTGACAGCTCGTCGATCAGCTCAAGATGCCGCCGCAGCACGAACCGGTGGTGGTCCCGGATGAGGCCGGGAACCACTTCGGCGAGTTCTCTGCGCTTTCCGCGCAGGCTCCCGCGCGCCAGGTCGGCCAGGACCTTCGGATCCTCCTCCCCGTCGATCATGGCGTCCAGGATCCTCCTCCCCGTCACACCCATGATGTCCGACACAACCGAGGCCAGCTTGACGTTCGCCAGCTCCAGGATCTTGCGCACCCGGTTGACCTGTGCGGACCGGTTCTCGACCAGCGTGTTGCGGAGACGGGTGAGATCACGCAGATCGCGGATCTCCGGCGGCGGCACGAAACTCCCCTTGAGCAGACCGCACTCCAGGAGCTGCGCGATCCACTCGCTGTCGCGGACATCCGTCTTGCGGCCGGGAACGTGCTTCACGTGCCGCGCGTTGACCAGAAGCAGCCGGAAGTCGCCCTCCAGCATGGCGTACACCGGGCGCCAGTACACGCCGGTCGACTCCATCGCGACGTCCGTCACGCCGTGCGAGCCCAGCCACGCCCGCAGCGCCTCCAGTCCCTTCATGGCCGTCGTGAACGTCCGCGTTCGCTGCTGCGGAGCTTCCCCCGGCCGCCCTCCGGCGTGCGGACACACGCCACCACGGTCTTCTTGTGCACGTCGAGGCCCGCGCACCGTTCGATCACTACGTTCATGTCTCCCTCCCGGGCTGATGGTGTCCTGGCGGGGGCGGGCGCTCTTCGAATGCGATTTTTCCGTCCGCGATCACGGCCTGCTCGCGAGCCGCCTCAGCACTGCGGGGTTCCCCGAAGCGCCCTGGGTCATGTTATCCAGCGGGCTCTTGGCACCATTAAGTTGAACAATACGTGGGCGAACGAGGGTGAGCGGTACACCAGCAAGAACCATGTTCACCTAGGGTTCCAGGTCCAGAAATAGCTTCTTGGAAAAGGAGTCAATGGAAATGAAGAGATTCGTATTGGCCGCGCTGGCCGCCGGGTGCCTGGCCGTGCAGGACTCGGCGGCACAGGATGTGGGCGGTCGGGCTGTGATCGTCCGCGACCTTCTGAGCGGAGACCGGGGCAAGGTGAACGAAGCGCTCGGACGCCTGCCCCCGTTTGCATACGACACCCCGTTCCCGGAAGGGTACGTCACGGTCGAGCTTGTCGAGGCGTTGACAACCGCGCTCGAACACGAGTGGCGGCTTCGCGACGAGGGACGCCGCGAGACGTACCTGGAGTTGGGCCTGTCGCTGTTGGAGGCCGTCATTGCGACGCGGCATCCGCTGACGGCGGATGTCCTGATGCGTTCGGCGGGGGTGAGCAACGGCGCTACGTACGCGCTCCTCGATTTCGGCCCCGGCGTGCTTCCCCGCGTGGCTAGACTGGCCGCGAATCCGGAGGCGAGCCCGGACGAGGCCAACGGGGCGATGCGGGTGCTCTGGTTCGCCCTTAAGCGGTGGCAGGCAGAGCAGCTAGCCCCGGATATCCGCGAGGCCGTCAAGGGTGCCGCGATTCTGCACCTCGAGGGGCCGCCGGACCACTTCGCCAGCATGGCCGAATTTCGCGGCTCTCGGTTCGACAAGGCCGTCGAAATCGCCAAGCTGCTGGGCGATCCGGAGTTGACGGCCGTGGCGCGGAAGGCCCGGCATCCCACGACCGGGGAGCCTGGGATTCCACACCGTTAGGAGCCGTCGAGTGGGTGGTTCGCTTGACAATCCGGCGCTCCGGAGTGCTGGCCGTGGCCGATTCGATTCGGCCCGTTGCCGCCCTCCTCGCCCAAGGTCACTGGTGAAGTTGTCTATACGCTCGCCTCGAGTTAGTCGCCGGGTCACGCCCCGCCGGACCGACCCTGGAGTGCGATCTGTGCCCGTGTCGCCGGAGGTCGCCCCCGGTCCCTGCACGGCTGTCAGGCCGGACATGGTCTCCCCCTTCCCCCTGTCCAGAAGGGAATCATCACCGATGATCCGGAGAATTGTTGTTGTGGCTGTGGTGGCTGCCATACCTGTACCGGCAGGAGGTGCGAGCCAGGAGCGTCGCTCGCCGACTGTCAAAGAGCTGGTCGGCAACCTCGCCACAGCATCGTCTGAGGAGGTGGCCCGACAATCCGGAGACAGGGCCGCGGCTTTTCTGCGCCAGGAGCATGGTCCCGTTCCGGAAGAGGAAATCCGATCCTTGGCCAACTCACTCGCCGATTTGGTTCTGTCCCTGTCTCTTGCATGGGAAACCGAGCTTGAGGAACACATTCTGCACGATGCCAGGGCCACACTGTGGAGTTCCGCTGTGCCACCGGGTGCCTTCATGTTCGGGGTTGGCTACGCGACAGAAGAGAATGGGTTTCGGGGAATGGTTCTTCCCCCTTTCTGGTGGGTAGCAGGTCATGCGCGTAGGCCATCGGGGTAGAGGTCGAGGCCGCCGAGGTGGAAGAGGATGGCGTTCGCGAAGCGTTCCCGGTTGCGAAAGCCGCGGCTGCGGACCTTCACGGTCT
>CAZTOF010000503.1:0-1746 GCA_964615515.1 uncultured Gemmatimonadaceae bacterium | reverse complement strand
GTTGCACGATGGCAGGAGGAAAGGGAATGGACAGGACAGGGGCGCGCTCCCCCGCCGCGGCGGGGGAGCGCGCCCCTGTCCTGTCCATTCCCTTTCCTCCTGCCATCGTGCAACTCTCTGACTCGCCCTACTCTAATCATTTTACCCTCCCGCGTCTCCCCCCACGTTGGCAGATAGGGATGGCAGTGTGAATCTCGCTTCGAACCGTCGCGCGTCGACACAATCTTCCAGCGGGATGTCGGACGGCTCGACCTGCACGTGGAGTCCACTCCCCGAGCGAAACGCCACGAGTCGAAGTTCCGTGCACCTGGTACGCGCCAGGCCCCTGATCTCCAACGTGTCACCGTAGACCTGCACCTCCGCGCCGGCCCGGCGCCAACCACCGCTGTCCGGTTCCTCGATAAAGGAGACGGGGTGCTCGGGCGCCGCGCGGGTGTCGGGTGCGATCTCAGCCTCCACGGTTTCGAGCTCCACATGGCATCGGTCGGCGTCCACGTCGGCGTGAACGGTGTCCGGCAGGAACCCGGGCTTGCGGACGAGAATCGTGTGGTTTCCGGGAAGTTCGCCATCCCAGTTGCCGTGAAGCGTCAGGTCGTCCCAGGCGGTGAACTCGGTGAGCGTGCCGCTCTCATGCGCGGACAGGCCCGTCACGCCCTTGGCGGCGGGCTTCCCGGAAGGGCGATCGCGGACTTCCACGACCAGACTCGGACGCAACTCATGCGTACAAATGTCGGTGATACCGCAGCCGGAAAGGGTCGCGGCGGTTCCCAGGACGACCAGTGTCCGTGAAATCAGGGGGTGACGGGTGGTCATGGTGTCCTCCAGGCTGGGGTGCGCGGCCTTGGAAAGCCGGTCCACGACCCCGAAAGCGGCTCCCCGCGGCCGGGCCGCGACTGACTCCAAATATACGCCGCCCGTTTTCAGCGCTCAAAGGAAAGGGAATCCGTGCTCGCGGAGGGTCGGATGACCGGAACCGGGAAGGGGAGGAGGCTGCCGAGGGATGGCTGATCGGCGCCTCTTGAGAGGCGTGGCCGGCAATGCAATGTCGCTCGGCCGACCCGTCGCTGGTGTGATTCCACGGTGTAAGCTGGTACCATAATGGCATCCAGGAGACCGGCAACCGCTCGACCACATCGTAACCAGGAGCAGAACGGAGAATGGGCCGACAAGCGAAGGACGTTCCCACGGAGACCCAGGGGCGGGACACGTCCGGCCCCGCCCTCCCGAACGGTCTCCGGATGCCCGCCCCTGCCATGCTCGACCTGGCCGCCAGGGCGGCCGAGGCTCTCGTGCGGCGCAACGAGGAGTTGGATCGGAAGGCGGCATGGGACGGAGAGTTTCGTGACGAGCTTGTGGAAAAGCTCATGGAGGATCCGCCGGAGACCGGGCGGGCGCCCGAGGAGATTCTGGAGCGGGCTCTGGCCGATGTCCTTCCACTGGCTCTCAGCCTCGACCATCCCCGTTGCTTCGGCTTCGTGCCTACCTCTCCCACCTGGCCGGGCGTCATCGCGGACTTCCTCGCCGCAGGCTACAACGTCAACACGTGCAACTGGCTGATTTCGAGCGGCACCAGCCAGCTCGAATGCGTGGTCATCGACTGGTTTCGCCAATGGCTCGGCTACCCGGACACGGCGGGGGGGCTGCTGACGAGCGGCGGCTCCGCCGCCAGCCTCGACGCGCTCGTGGCCGCGAGGGAAGCCGCCGGATACCCGGAGAGCGCCAGCGTCTACATGAGCGACCAGAGCC
>CAZTOF010000502.1:0-5069 GCA_964615515.1 uncultured Gemmatimonadaceae bacterium | reverse complement strand
GCCGGAGGATGGGAGGGCAGCGCGAGGGAGGGCCCGATGGTGGCGCGGGCGGCTTTGGCGGCGGCGGATTCCGCGGCGGAATGATGGCGGCGATGGGCGGGTCGACCGGCGACCCCGCCTCCCGGCCGGCCGTCGTGTTCGTCGTGGACGAGGCCGGCAACATCGAGCCCCGTGCGGTGGTGATCGGCCTGAGCGACTGGGACTACGTCGAGATCCTGGCCGGACTCGAGGCGGGGGAGGAGCTTGCCCTCATCGGCGCGGCCCAGCTGCAGGCGAGGCAACAGGAGCGCCTCGAACGGATGCGCCAGCGGATGCGGCCTTTCTGACGAGAGCTCTGCCATGTTCATCTTTCGGGAAACCATCAACGTGGCGCTGGGATCGATTCGCGCCAATTTGCTCCGATCGGGTCTGACCACGCTTGGCATCGTGATCGGGACGGGAGCCGTGATCACCATGGTCGCCCTGGGCGAAGGCGCGCAGCGTGCCGTCCAGGAACAGATCGAGAGGATGGGAACCAACGTTCTCACCGTGCGGCCCGGCCAGAGCTGGTGGCGGGGGGTGGCCGGGGGCAGCGTCCGGCTGGAGCAGAGCGATGCGTTTGCGCTCCGCAACCAGATGGGCGGCCTCTATGATATCGCTCCCGAGGTGGAGAGCCGCCTTCAGGTCTCCTACCTGCGCTGGAACTCCAACAACCAGATCGTCGGGACGTGGCCCTCGTACTTTTCGATCCACGAGCGCGATCTCACCCACGGGCGTCTCTTCACCGAGGGAGAACTCCAGGGCCGGCAGCGGGTCGCGGTGCTGGGCTACAACGTTCCCGAGGCGCTCGGCACGCCGGCTCCGCTGCTGGTCGGCCGCACCATCCAGATCCGGGGCATCCGCTTCGAAGTGGTGGGCGTCCTGGAGGAAAAAGGGTCCATGGGATGGGAGAATCCGGACGATCAGGTCTACGTTCCCCTTTCCACGGCACTGTACAGGGTCATGGGGAACCGCGACCGTCTCAGGGCCATCTACGTGGCGGCCCCGTCTCCGGAATACCTGGACCCGGCGTGGGCGGAGATCGACCGGATCATCCGGCGTGAACACCGGATACGGCCCGCCGACGAAGCGGACTTCCGGATTCAGCAGGCCTCCGACTTTCTGGAAACGCTCGGAGAGACGGCCGAGACCTTCACCATGCTGCTGGCCGGTATTGCCGGCGTGAGCCTGCTGGTCGGCGGGATCGGCATCATGAACATCATGCTGGTCAGTGTGACCGAACGGACCCGTGAGATCGGGGTGCGCAAGGCGCTGGGAGCCACGCGCAAGGCGATTCTCTTCCAGTTCCTCATCGAAGCGCTGGTGCTCTGCATCCTTGGCGGCATTCTGGGAGTGGCGGCCGGCTTCGGCAGCGCGGAACTGGTCACCCAGCTCTATGGAAGAGACACCGCCGTGGCCCCCGAGGCCGTAGCGGTTGCCATGGGCTTTTCGGCGGTCATCGGGCTGTTCTTCGGGATCTGGCCGGCGCGGCGCGCGTCCACTCTCGACCCGATCGACGCGCTGCGCTACGAGTAGGCAGGGCCGCAACGCCGGTGCTCGCATGGGCTCGCGCGTCCCGGAAGCGTTGTGGCTGGAAGGAGGCGACCGCATCCCGTTCGACGGACTTCCGGTCGGCCCGGCAGGGCTGCTACCTGCTGGGGTAGGCCAGTTTCAGTGCTTTGCCGCGGCGAACGACCGTGATCTCGATGGGCGGATCCTCTTCGGCGAGAACGCGACGGAAGGCCAGGAGATTCTCGACCTGCCGGTCCTCCACCGAGACAATGATGTCGCCGGGACGAAACCCCGCCTGCGCGGCGGGGGTCGCGGCGTCGACCATATCGGTCACCAACACCCCGGCAGCCACCCCGAAGTAGCGTCCCAGTTCGGCGGCGAGGTCTCTCACCACCGCGCCCCCCAGTACAACGGTGACCGTGCCTGCGCGGCCCGCTCCGGCTTCGCTCCCCGTCCCTGCGAGGGTCCGTCGCTCGAGCGGAATCTCCGGCCCGTCTCTCGAGTCCGGACGACTCTCCCAGGGTGGGAAGACTCGCGTCTCCTCACCCGGGGCTGCAAGGAAGTTCCCCTCCGCCGTCAGCCCCGAGTCGCTCGTCGTCACCCTCAGGATCCCCGAGTCAAACCCGAACCCTCTCGGCACACTGATGCGGGGTGAGTGGAATCCCGGCCACTGCTCCGCCCCGGGGCCGGCCCCCAGAAACAGGTCGAAGAGCGAGTCCAGCCGGGCCTGGACCGTTTCGAATTCCAGGCGGTACAGCGGATGGGGCTGTATGTACCCTGGTCGCCGGCCCGCCACGACCACGAATTCCCGCTCGTCCGAGTCGCGGACGAGGCGCACGGTCAGCGGCTGTCCGGGTCCCAGGTCGGAGGTGGCGCGCAGCCACGCCTCATACCTGTGAAGGGGGTTGCCGTCGACGGCGACGAACCAGTCGCCGGGACGGATGCCGACCCGGTCGGCGGGGCCGTTGCCATAGACCTCCCGGACGACAAGCGCGTAGGAGGCCTCACCCGGTTCCGGTGCCGCGCGCGTCTCCTCGTTGAAGCGGATCCCGATCCAGGCGCTATTCGCAGCACTGGCGGCATCCTGCGCCGCGCCGTCCCCTGGCCAACCCCCGCCCGAGGCGACCACACCAGCCGTGACCAGGACAAACCCGCGCGAGCACCGAGGGCGGCGGGCCACAAGGCCGGCACGGCGCCTCCCGCGGGCTGCCGGGCATGGCATGGCCCTGGGTCCGTGGACGGAAGACGGATCGACGATCACGGGATCAGTGCCAGCTGTCCAGTTTGACCTGCCGCAACGCCCGGTCCCGTTCCGCCAGGGTACTCACCAGGACTCGGTTGAAGAACTGGTCTTCCGGGAATTCCTCCACCGTGACCTGGGCGGCCGCCATGAGGGTATTGAGCGCCGCCAGCTGCACGACGGGATCGCGGGACGCCTGCGCTTCGTTCTGCGAACTCAGGAGGCGGTGGTATCCGCCGACCGTTTCCCGCCATCTCCGGGACGCTTCCTCGACCGCCGCCTTCGCTTCTTCGAGGTTCGCGAACGACGCCGGCCCGGCGGCGACATCGGCCGAACCGCCCCGGCTGTCCGTCGTGGTCGCAGTGGCCCACCCCAAGGCGGTTCCTCCGGTGAAGATCACCAGGGCGGCGGCGGCCTGCATCCATTTCCGCCACAGGGGCGGCGTGCCCTGCCGGCCCCGAATCAGGCCGGCGGAGAGCAGCTTCCTCTCGAGTTCGCTCCACCCGCCGGGTGGTGGCAGCATCGCCGGGAGATTCCGCAGCGCCTCGGTCTGCGACCGCAGCGCCTCCAGTTCCCGCCGCAGCGGCGGATCCCGGTCCAGGACGGCCCGTTCGTCAGGGGTCGGCGGCTCGTCGACCAACCGAGCCAGCTGTTCCAGGTTCAAACGCTCCATGCTTCGATTTCCTCGGGACGTGTTTCGTATCCTTTCAGCATCTTGCGCATCTTGGCCCGCGCCTTGAAGAGCTGAGACTTCGAGGTGCCGGACGTCACGCCCAGCACGGAACCGATCTCCTCGTGGGTGTAGCCTTCCACGTCGTGAAGTATCAGCACCTTTCTCATGCCCTCCGGAAGCGCCGCGAGCGCCTCCTCCAGCTTGCGGGCCAGCAGCGTGTCACCCACCCGCGGCGGCACCGGAATGACGTCCGGGAGCGGCGCCTCCCGCTTCCGTCTCGTCTTGTCCTTCCTGACCGCCTGGAGCGCCGAATTGACGGCGATCCTGTGGAGCCAGGTGGAAAAGCGGGCTTCGCCGCGGAAGGTGGGCAGAGCCCGGATGGCCCTGATCCACGCTTCCTGGGCGTAGTCCTCCGCCAGGTCATCGTCGCCGGCGATCCGGCGGACAACCGCGAACACCCTTGGGGAGTACCGGTCGTAGAGTGCGCGGACGGCTCGGCCGTCACCCTCGCACGCTCGTCGGATCAGTTGGGCTTCGATGTCTCTGGCTTCCAGTCTGGCATACCGTGAACCCGGTTCAACCGTCACGTACCCGCCAGGGTTGCCCTGGGGTCCGCGCCGATTGTTCCGGCCGGGGTGTCCGGTGCGTTTCGGGTGGTTGCCGATGAGATGCACACTGGACAATGTATGGTTGCCCGGCTAGCAGTCCGTGGACAACGGTCATGGCCATCCCGGTGGGCTTGTCAGCTTTCGCCCGCGGCGCGACCACCACCCACCTCAACCCCGGATTCGCTTCGATGGGCATTCCTCCAGCAGACCTTCCCGGGGCGGCGTTTCTGGAATGCACCGCCACGGGGGAACGCTTTCCGTCCGAGCGGCTGACCGGCCTTTCCCCCGCGGGAAAGCCGCTCTTCGCCCGCTACGACCTCGACGCGCTGCGGGACCGCTTCACTCCGCCCGCCGTCGCCGGCCGCGAGCCCACCCTGTGGCGCTATCGGGAAGTTCTGCCGGTGCGTGACCCCGCCTGCCGGGTCAGCCTCGGCGAGGGGTTCACCCCGCTGGTGGAGTCGCCCCGGCTGGCTCGTTCGCTGGGAGTCGGGCGGCTCTGGATCAAGGACGAGGGACGGAATCCGACCGGATCCTTCAAGGACCGGGGCCTCTGCATGGCCGTCTCCCGGGCGCTGGAACTCGGGGCGCGCGAGCTGGCGATCCCCTCCGCGGGCAACGCCGCCGGAGCGGCTGCGGCTTACGGTGCCGCGGCGGGACTCCCGGTCCATGTGGTGGTGCCCACGGACACCCCGGCGCCGATCCTTGCCGAGATCCGCGCACTGGGAGCCGATTTGCGGCTCGTCGACGGCCTGATCGGGGACTGTGGCAGGGTCGTGCGCCGCCGCTGCGACGAGGACGGCTGGTGGGACCTGTCCACCCTGAAGGAACCCTACCGGGTGGAGGGGAAGAAGACGATGGGCTACGAGCTCTTCGAGCAGCTGGGCGGCCGCCTGCCCGACGCGATCGTGTACCCGACGGGGGGTGGCACGGGACTGATCGGCATGTGGAAGGCCTTCGACGAGATGGAGACGCTGGGCTGGATCGGGAGCGAGCGTCCGCGGATGTTGTCGGTCCAGGC
>CAZTOF010000501.1:0-27240 GCA_964615515.1 uncultured Gemmatimonadaceae bacterium | reverse complement strand
CGGCCTGGACGGCGTGATCCGCGCCCATTCGGCGGTGGATGGGAGGGTGATCTGGAAGTTCGACACGACCGGCCCGGTCGTGTCGAACTTCCAGATCACCCTCCCATCCACCGCCGAATGGGCGCGGATCACGCCGTCCAGGCCGCCCGCGAAGACCACCCCGTCCATCGCGGTGACCGCGGCCGAGTTGGCGGCGAAGCAGCGCCGTTTTCCCTTGCAGGCGTCCTCGGGCGGGGACTCACTCCAAACCACCTCGCCTGTCATGAGGTCGAGCGCGTAGAGACCGGGAGAGAGCTCGCGTTCGGGGTTCACGTCGACGATCACCGCGTACCGGTCCGAGTTGGGCGCGTAGGCGTGGCGGCCGTCGGTGGCCATACCCCAGTGAATCCCGCCGAGCGCGCCTCCCTTGCCGACCGGGGTCGACCACAGGACCGCCCCCCAGTCGTCGGGATCGAGGGCCCAGACCGTGCCGGACTTCTGCCCGGCAACCAGCATTTCCCTGCCGTCCGGACGGGTGACAAGCATGGGGGCCATGCCGAAGTCGAAGTCCGGGCCCCGCGGATCGGGGCAGTTGTCGCGGTTGGATATCTGTGTGCAGGCCATGTTGAAGGCGTCGTCGGCGGTTGCCTGGAAGGACCATGCGGGCTTCCCCGTCTCCAGGTCCAGTGCGAGGATCGCGTCGCTCGTCTCCGTGACCGGGTGGGTCAGGTTTTGGCCCGTTCCGGCGTAGAGCAGTCCGCGGGCGGGGTCGATGGTGGGGCTGGACCAGACCGCCGCGCCCGACGGGCCCCAGGTCATCGTCCCGGTCCGGTTCTTTCCGGTCTCTTCCGGATACCCCGGGATCACCCGGTGGTACCAGAGCACGTCGCCCGTGGCGGCATCCAGAGCCGCAACCGCGCCCGAAGAGGTGCAGCACTCGTAGCCGGGATCGCCCGCCAGCGCGACTTCGAGCGAGGAGACGGGGACGAAGAGGCGGCCGTCGTGGAGCGCCGGACTCCCGGTTCCGTACGCCGCGGCGTGCCACCCCACGCGCCGCTGCCACAGCCGGGACCCGCTCTGCAGGTCGACGGCGTATGCGTTGGTGCGGGCGTCCACGAACCAGGCGGTGCCACGGCCTTCGGCACCCTCGCCGACAAGGATCGCGCCCCGGACCGGCGCGTCGGCCTCATGGCTCCAGCGGACGCACCCGCTGGCGAGATCCAGAGCCGCCACCTCGCCGAAGGGTCCCGCCACGACGGCGACATCGCCGGCAACCGCGGGAGAGGTGCGCATGTTGGTGCCGTCCGGGAAGGCGAACGCCCAGCGCAGCTCGAGGTTCGGCACGTCATCGGCGTCCAGCCCCGCCCGTTCGGCGGGCTGGAAGGCCGTGCCCGCGAGGTTGCCGCCGAAGCCCATCCACGAAACGGTGGCGGGATCGAGCCCGGTCCAGGTGCGTCCGGCGCAGAAGGCGGACGCCGGAAGCGCCTCTTCCGTGTAGCGGTGGCGGGTCAGGTACTCGGCCAGCCGGATGCGCTGCTCGCGCGTCAGGTCCGCGCCCTCCGCCCGCATGACCCCGTCTTCGAGGGACGCCACGATGGCGCGCGGTGAAAGCTGCCCCAGGACACTCGCCCCCGCCGCCCGCACGGTGCCCGCGGGGGTGTGACAGTGCGCGCACGCATCCGCGAAGAGTTTCTCGCCTTCCTGAGCCGGGGAGGCGCCGCAAACAAGGAGCGATGCCGCGGCGGCCAGCCCCACGGGGGCGACGATGCTGCGAGCGGACATGGGGAAGCTCCGTCGGGGGACACGACAAGCCCCCGGTGGCCCTGCGTCATGCAGGGCCCCGGGGGCTTCTGAAACCGGCCGCAACCCGGCGCGAAGACCGCTTACGGCGCGAACGTCTCGATCGTGATTCGGCTTAGTTGCCGAAGCGGCGATCGCTTGCCCTTGCCGGGTTGGGCTGGGTACTGGGACTAGACAAGTGATCACCTCCTTTTTTGTGGGTTTGACATCGGGCGGGACACCAGGTCCTGCGCGAAACCGAACCGCCACGCCTGGCGGTGCCGGGATTGGCCTCCTTGGCCGCCTCCAATGTATACAGTCGGGTGCGGGAGAATCAACCTCGCCGGGTTGCGTCGCTCGACTGCCGGGTGCCGCCGGCGGCGCCGGAGAGCGGGTTGGGACGCTGGGGACTGTAAACTACACTTCACAGTATGTAAACTGTGGTTTACAGACGGCCCGGCCTGCCAAGCCTCCGCCCCCGGGGAGTCCACGGGCTCCTATCCGCGGTCTCCCGTTTGCGGAACGACGAGGCTCTCCACCACGGCGGGCACGCCCGGCGGGACGAAGGGTGTTTCCACCAGCACCGGATCGCCGCCCTGCGGCCCGTGCACGCTTACCCGCAGCCGTGAACCCGCGGGAACGTCGCAGAGCAGGAACATCCCCCGCCAGTCGGTGGTGGTCGTGGCGGTGGCGAAGAAACCGTCACGTCCGAACGTCCACGCCCGCTCCGGTGTCCCATCTGGACCGCGCGGTGCCGCCACCCTGGCGGCCGAGTACCCCGAAGCCCGCAGCCAGCGGACCACGACGGTCATATCGGCCGCCGGCGGGCCCTCGGGCGTGGCGATGCGGCCCAGGAACGTGGCCGTCCCCCCGGGCCGGGGCGCGCCCCCGCACGAAGCGGCCAGCCCGTCCGCGACGGAGGGCGCGCGCAACCGGACGTGGGCGACGTGGCCCAGTCTGCCCTCGGCGGCCACCTCGTTCGGCGACGCCATCCCCCAGTTGGCGAGAAGCGGACGCTGCACCCGGAGCACATGCCGGCCCGCACTCAGTCCCGTCAGCAGGAACGAGCCGTCTTCCAGCGGGACCGTCTGCGTGCCGGTCCCCACGACTTCAACCACGATGAGACCCGACGGTGGTCCGGTCCCCAATGAGTCGGTGACCACTCCCGAGATGCTCGCGGATTCGGCGTGCAGGATGGTCCGGCCCCGCGAATCGGTGATTGCCCAGGTGACCCCGCCTTCCTCGCGGTAGCCGGTGCGCCACAGGCGGGCACCCCTCTGGAGCTGGGGCATCCGGAGCCGCCACTCGCGAACGATCCAGGCACCGTCCGGGAGCCGGGTGAAGGCGACCTCGCCACCGGGCTCGCCGAGCTGCCGCGACCGGATCAGGCTGAGGTAGACGAACTCCAGCCGCTCCAGCTCCGAAGTCTTCGCATTCACCCACAGGACCCCGCCTATCTCGGGCACCTTGCGATCCTCCAACGGCCGAAATACCAGGCCGATCCTGCCCGTGTCTCCTTCCGCGCCCTCGCGCAAACCGAAACAATGCGTATCGAGAAAGGCGTCCGAGAGGAGCGCCCCCGCATCCGGGGCGTAGTAGACCGTGGAATCCTCGACCGCCTGGACGAAGCCCCGGGTCACGAGGTACTCGATCGGCAAGGACCGAAACGCCGCCGGCCGATCCTCCAGGAGAGTGGTCGCCTGCTCGACGACCTTGCGGGCGTTGCGGTCCAGCCTTCGGTCGTACAACGCGAGGGTGTACCGGTAGAGCGATACCTCGCGCGTGTATTCTTCGGCGGCCAGCGCCTTTCGCACCTCTTCCCAGACGCGGGCGGTCGCCTTCCCCTCTTCCGGCCTGACCTCGCATCGGCGTCCGGCCGACACATCCAGGCCTTCAAGCGGGATCGCCCGTACCGGGACCCGGATCGTCAGAAGGTCGTCGAGTTCCCCCGGTACGAAGGGATCCGTGGTCCAGTCGGCGTATCCGATCCGTTCAACGGTGATGTAGTGCAGCCCGAGGCCGGATGCCTGGAAAAGGAACCTGCCGATGGCGTTGGTGAGTTTCCGTGACACCCGCGCTCCCGTGCTGTCGAACAGGATCACCATGGCGCCCGCCACCGGCGTGCCCGTGCGAGCTTCGACGACGGCGCCGGCGATCGGCTGAGCCTCGCCCCGCAGCGGGACGAGGGCCACGAGGAGCAGGACCAGGGAGGCGGTGCGCATGGGTGTGGAATCGACGAGACTCACTCGCGAACGCCTCCGCGGGGCTCACGGCGCCCGCGCTATCCCGGTACCGGAGGTATCATCGAACCGGCAGCCCGTCACTCACCAGAGCACCCCGGCGCTCAGACCCCGTGGCAGCCCGGATGGACAGAACCTGTCCGTCCGGACCGCGCTCGATGACCGTCACCGGACCGCCACGCTTCAGGGCCATTTCCACACCCGGCCCCAGGAGCAGCACCTCGGCGAGCTCACCATCCCGTTCAGGATCGTACGAGATCGCCAGGCTGAACGCCTCATGGTTCGGCAGATGCAGGATCGGATCCGGCGTGAACCGGAAGTCGAACACCGTCTCGCCCCCGGCATCCAGTCCCCGGAGCACGTATCTGCCGCCCGGATCCTCGACCGACGGAGTGCCGACGGCCGCGAACGCCGGCCGGATCACCCGGTCCGAGATGTTGCCCCAGACCAACAGCACCGGCGCACGGCGTTCGGGAACGCGGATCAGGTTCGTCCGGTCCCGGTAGCGCAGCGCCTTCGCGAAGAAGAAGTCGCTGGTCCACTGTTCGTCCTGGAAACAGTAGCCCATATGGTCCTTGAAGTGCGGCGGTTTCAGCTCCATTTCCTCGACGTCGATGCCCCACTGGCCTATCTCGCCGTCATCGTGCGGGTAGTTCGGATCTCCGTTCACATTGCACGGCGCGTGCTGAAGACTCATGCCGTGTCCCATCTCGTGACTCATGGTCGTTGGATTGTCACTCGCCACCACCGCCGGACGTCCCACGTAGGCTATGCCTCCGATCCCGCCTCCGGCATGCTTCATCACCCCCAGGTAGTAGTCGCGGCGCCCTTCCAGATTCCTCAGCGCCCCCATCTCGTTCAGCCACCGAACCCACCCGCTGCCCGTCTGAATCGCATAGTCCACCTCCAGCACCTCGTGTACCTCGAGGCCCGCACCCTCCGTCGCGACCGGCAGCAGCTTCTTCGTAGCCCACATCCTGTCGTGGTCGAAGGTGAGCCCGTCCCTGGCCCACTGGCTGATGTCCGGGCGCGGATGCATCGAACTCACCGTGGGGACCACCATCAGATCGAACCGGGGCAGATCCAGCACCTCGAACGTCAGTGTCTCCTCTCCGTCAAGTCCATCGTACAGGTCCTCCGGATCGTACGTGACCCTCACCTCGATCTCCGGCGGCTCGATCACCGCGCCGGGGATCATGGCGTTGAACGAGTAGCGGAAATCGCTCTCGTTCACCGTCTTGGGGATTCCCCCCAAGGACACGACCGTATCAATGGGACCCGCTTGGATCCGGGCCGGAATCGCGTCCCGGTAGAAATGACCCTGGTCCACCGCGACAAACAGCCTCAGCAAGCCGTCCCGGCCCGGGATGAGCGGGATCGGATCCTCGGGGTTCTGAATCGCCTGGTTGACATAGGACAGCGACGCCTCAAGCGTCAGCTTCGGATTGATCCGAACCCGGGCCTTGGCCACAACGTCCTCGATACGGTACTCGACCATGCCGATTCCGTATTCCGCGCCCGTAACAATGCCCGTGGCACTCACCTCGACGGGACCGTCAACCGCGACCCATTTCCCGCCTTCGGGACTCAACATGACGTCGCCATTCTGGTCGCGAACCTCGACCTCGAACTGCACCGGATTGCCGGCAGCGATCATGGTGTCCGCAGGAAGGATGTCCGCGGACGTGGGTACGAGCCCGCCGCAGCCGGCCAGCAGAACGGGTAGCAGAGCGATTCTCTTCATCACCTATCTCCTCCAGTCTGGGGTGTGAGGTGGTCCTGTTTCGTCGGACGGTCCGAGGGCAAAGCCAGGGTGGATTCCGCTTGGTTTGAGCGGAGAGCCCTCGGGGACCTCGCTACGTGCAACGTAAGCCCCGGACGCCGGGAGGGGAAGCCTGCCGGCGACCCGGGCTTGCCGACGGGCGGGGAAGGTGCTCGGAAGCGGCGGATGGAACGCTGTGCCTCCGCCCCGCGGCCTGATTGTTGTGTGTGCCGGTGCGCTGGGAAGTGCTCGGACCCCACGGACGGACGGGAGCCGCATGCACTCGGCACTGGCCGGGTGGACACGACACGGGGCGTTCATGCCGCCGGCGCGCCGTTGCGGAGGTCTCGCCCAGCGTCCGCAAGCCCAGCGACGAATGCGGGTGCACCTCGGGGTCGAAGTCGATCCACGAGCCGATGCTCGGCATCTAGCCCTTCGCAGAGCTCGTGGAGGTACACGGCTTCGTACTTCGGAGACCACCACAACCGCTCGATGAACCACCCGCTTCAATGAGGCCCGGGCGGATCCGCCCGGGAGATAGATGTGCCCGCCCGTCCGCGAGCGGTAGGACCCGTCGGTGCCGCCAAGGGGAACTCTGGGTTCCAATACCTCGATTGTCAAGCAGCCAACTCGTTGTGCGGCCACCACTAAGGCGAAGTGCGAGTGCTGGTGGGGATTCCCCGCGCACCGGAGCCCTCGCGGCCGTTGAGGCAGGTGCCCGTCACACGATTGTAGCTTGACGCTTCGGTGATTCATAGCTCTTCCCCAGACTCTCCACCCGGACATCCACTTTGTCCGCGGGACCCAGATCCACGATCAGTATATGGTCCTCGGAGGGCTCGATCAACTTGTCCAGGCGTGCCGTCATGTCCGCCCTCCGGCGAGCTGCGAGTCGGCATTGGAACACGGACAGCTGAAGCCAATGACCGAAGCCGTTCATGGTCTTGAACACCTTCCGCCACCGCTTTGGATTCGAGATGTCGTAGGTGACCAGGTAGAGACGCTCCTTCGCCATCTCGGCCTACCTCGGCAAGTAGTGCGGGTAGTCGACGATCTCGCCTTGGAAATGACGGGCGAGAAGCCTGGCCTGCACTTCGATCAGCCGCCGCATGGAGACCCGATACCCGAACAGCGGATGCGTCGTGACCTGTTCGAGCCGCCGCTCGAACGCCGCGATCAGCGCCTTCCTCCCGGTTGGCTTGAGAGAACATGCCGGTCCGTTGAACACGAAAGTGATTGGGCCGGACCTCCCCGTTGTTCACAACCTGAACGACACAGGAGTCGGCGACGATCGAGCGAAACGGCTCCATCAGGTCGAGGGCCAGCGCGGGGCGGTTGTGCCTGGGCCGGTGGTAGAGACCCAGGTAGGGGTCGAGTCCGGTCGAGGAAATCGTGTTGCTGAACATCCGAACCAGCAGCGCGTACGCCAGGGACAGCATTGCGTTCACGGGATCGGTCGGCGGGCGCCGGTTCCGTGTGGTGAATGAAAACGCGCCCAGTCCGTCCGACGCGCCGGTCGAGAGCATGTTCTCGAAATCGCCGAAGTAGATCGCCGCGGCCTCGCCCTCCAGGCCGAGCAGGTGCTGGACATCCTTGGCGTGCTTTGCCCTCTGCACGAGCCGCTTCAAACCCGCCAGGGCATCGTCCTTGCCTTCTCCCCCTCGCTCCGCGCGCCAGTTGCGGCGGAGCATCGTGCGCGAGTTCTTGACTTTCGCCGCAACCAGGCTCTTGGCGAAGGCCAGGCTGCGGCGTTCGCTGAAGGCGGCACGGTACTGGGCTTCGCGAACGGCCACGTTTCCGTTTCCGGTTCCCACCGTGTGACCGAGGAACCAGCCTCCGGTGGAGAACCAGGACACCGGGATTTCGGCTCGCATCAAGGCGTGCAGCGCGGGTGTCGTGACCGACACGGGCCCGAAGAGGCCGACCTGCGAGACCGAGATCATCGGCACCCTGACCGGGTCCTTCTTCGTCTCGACGACGAGTCGCTCTCCGTCCTTGCGGAGTCGCGCCCCCGGGGTCTGGACGTAGAGAGGCAGAGCGGGGTCGTCCGACGGGTTCAGTGGCCGGGGAGGGTAGCCCTTCCTGAACAGGTTGGTCTCGTCGGGCAGGCAGATCCCGGCAAGGGAACACCGCGGACACTTGGGACTGTTCTCAAGGGGCGGCGGCCTTTGCCTGGTGTCGGCGGCGGCCCGCAGCCCGCGGATCGCGTCGAGCGTCAGGGCCCGAAGGTCGTCGTCCAGAAACACCCGCACCTTTTCCCTTGACGCCACATACCACAGCGCCCCCTGCTCGACCCTGTAGCCGTTGTCCTCCAGGATCATCCCCTGAACGCAGACCTGCACCCTCTCCGGTTCGTAGGCTCCGGCGGCGACATGGGGGCGCTTGCCCTTCTTGAAGTCCACCGGCATGACGATTCCGTCGTCGACCTCGACGACATCGATCTTCGCGATGACGCCGAGCCGCTCGGACGACAGGGTCACGGAGCGTGCCCGCGCCATCTCTTCGTCCAGCTCGTCGGGATCGGGCAGGCGGCCGCCCCCCTTGTCGACGCGGGTGTGGACTCGCTTGCCCTCGGCGGTGTCGGCGGTCTCGGCCCACTCGCCCTCCACCCACTCCAGGTAGGCCAGCCGCGGACAGTAGACCCATTCGTTGACCATCCGGGCCGGGACCAACGGGGTCGTGGAGTCGGCCGGGGGCGGGGGAATCGGGAGAATGAGCTGTCGTCGGTCGGTCATGTTATCGAGTGCGGGGGTCAGAACCGGATCAGAGGCCGGTTGGACTCCAGGGATTGAAGGCTGGTACGCCCGCGAGCAGACAGGCGCGGTCGTCTCTGGCGCAGACGGTGAGGCGGTGAACTCGGGCCGTGGCGGCGAGGAGAAGGGAGTTGGCACCGGGATCGGATCCGCTCATGTCTTGCCGGTCCCGCATCCGGCTCTGGACCCTGCTGGACCGTGCCGCGTGGGCGGGAAATCGGATCCGCTCATGTCTTGCCGGTCCCGCATCCGGAGCCATTCCAGGATGATTTCTTCCGTCAACGGCAGGATCCTTCCCGCGAACCAGGGTTTGAGTGTCCGGCTGATCCAGATCCCGATTTCGGTTCGCAGCGGCGCATCGCACCGACGTTCGGTGTAGTGCCGGATTGCCGCGATCGTGACCGAGCTGACGAAGAGGGACTCGCGCGGTTGCGCATTCGACCACGCCGTGACTCCCGGGTCGGGGGAGGGCTTCCGAAGTTCGAGAAGCACCGGCGCGTCGGGGAGCCAGCCGTTCACCGTCACTCGCCGCCCCGGCGGAATCGGCCTCGGCGCGGCAAGGCGTCGGCCACACGGCTCAACGGAGACGTGGACAGCAACCCGTGCAGCGTTGGAGAAACTTCCCGGGCCGCTAGCCGCTCGAATTCGGCGCTGGCGACGATCACGACGGCCTCCCTGCCGTGGACCGTCACGTGCTGCAGCTGGCCGGATCGAGCGAGCCGAACGACCTCGCTGAACCGGGCCTTCGCCTGGCCGAGGGGCCAAGCCGGATGGGATGGTGTGTCGGTGGCACGTTGTGAGGGGGCGGGTGGTTCCACGTTGGCTGTCCTCCGTCTTGAGAGATTTTGACTAATATAGTCATATTGGACTGCGTTGGGAGAAGTGACCGGTTCCCGACGCTACTCTTCAGGGTTGCTCGCGAATGGCCGTCCGCCTAGCGTCCTTCCTGGTGAATGGCCACTGACTGACCCCGAAGCGGACCTGATGACCTCTCGATCCCGGTCCAAGCTGCCCATCGGCATCCAGACTTTCCGAACGATCCGGGAAGGGGGGTACTACTACGTCGACAAGACGCCGTTTGCGGGTCGCCTCGTCGATGAAGGAACCCACTACTTCCTTTCCCGCCCCCGGCGGTTCGGCAAGAGCCTTTTTCTGGACACGCTCGGCGAGCTGTTCGAAGGGAGCGAGGTTCTGTTCCGCGGCCTGGACATTCACGACAAGTGGGACTGGTCCGTCCGCAACCCCGTGCTCCGCCTCAGCTTCAGCGGAGGAAACTTCAAGGACCCGGGTGCGTTGCACGCAAGCCTCATGGCCCAACTGGATTCCGTGGAACGGCGGTCGGGGGTGGCCTCGCGCTACGACACCGGCCCCGAGCGCTTTGCCGCCCTGGTGGAAGCTCTGCGGCGGAAGGCCGGCCGGCCCGTAGCCGTCCTGGTCGACGCGGGAGACTACAAGAGCGACATGGCCGCCCTCAACCACTTGGGACACATTGCGCACCACTCACTGTCGCTCCTGAAAGGCGCTGAGTTGCGGCCCCTCGCCACCTGTGACGGCAAGTCCTACCACGTGTTTCGAGACGGATCCCAGCTGATCGAAATCGGCCGGAACAGGTGATCGAAATCAGCGGAATGCGCAGTCGCGCCCGCTCCGCGGATCAATGTTCGTGACCGACGAAGACGAATTGGTGGCGGACTGGCAGGCTTTGGTCGCGTCGGCCCGGCCTCGCGAAGTCCGGTACGACGCTCGGCCAAGCAGGATCACGTGCCTGGCCTTCAAGGTGTGCTCCTTCCCGGTCCGCGTTGCGGGCCTCGGTGGAGATTGCGAGCATGGTGGCCATCGAACTTGTCTCCATCAGCGGGGGGTGGTCGTACACGGAAGCTAACACGGGGCTCAGCGGCTGGGCGATCCGTTCACGGAGATGCCGGGCACGAGATCCTTCACCGTGACCGGCGCGCTCCACGGGCTCCGCCCCGCTGTAGAGCACCATCGAGACGACGACGAGTGCCACGGGCTCGCCGAAGCCGCCGAAGTGGAAGCGTCGGCGGAGCTTACTGGGCGGCACATCGGCGCCGGGCAGGGGTCGTCACCCGGCACCGCAGCGCCCCATCAACGATGCCGAACGGGACCAAGAACCGGCCGCTGACCGGGCTGATAGGACTTCGCTACGATGCTTGACCGGCAACCGCCCACCCAGATCGGAGAGAACCCCCAGCGTCGCTGCTGGGCAACCCGTCAGCCAACCGAATCGGTCCGGTTCGCTGCGGACTCTGGCAACGACCTGACCCCCGGGAGGCTATGGCGCGGCAGCAAGCCCTCGCTACTCCTCCTCGATGAGCGGCAACTCCTCGTTGCCGCCGCCGAGGGGCGGGTAGTAGGTGGTGCCGATCGTCCGTCCGCCGTTGCCGTTGGAGCGGTTGAGGTCGCCGGCGAGGGCCCGCCGTCCGAGCTCGACGGCGGAATCCAGCGTGACCAGCGCGAGGTAACCCAGGAAATTGCTGAACGCTCGGAGATTGCCCCGATCGGCGGCCTCGAGCGCGTCGATGTAGCGCGGCCTGATCTCGTGGCTGATCACCGGGGGCGGCTCGCCGCGCCGCACGTAGGCGTGCGCCATCAGCAGTCGCGACACCCTCCCGTTCCCGTCACGAAACGGATGCGTGCGCACGAATCGGTGGTGCATCCACGCCGCCTCCACTTCCGTGGGGTACCCGGCGTCGCGGATCTCGCCGTACAGCCCGATGAAGCGGTCCATCTCCTGCTGGACCTGCTCCGGCGGACAGTAATGGTGCACCACGCCGTCCGGCCGCCTGGGATTGTTGGGCCGGTCCTTCCACCGCCCCTTCTCCATGAAACGGACCTGGACCCTGCGACCGTCCGGCGTGAGCCCGGTCACGGTCTCCTGGTGCCGCGCGATCAGCTGGTGCCAGGCCTTGATCGTGTGCAGGGTCAGGGGGCGACCCTCCAGAAGGTCGTCGAACACCATACCGAGAGCCGCCTCCTGGTCGGTGAGGAGCCCGCGGATGGTCCGGTCCTCCAGTCCTTCGACGGTGTGCGCGCCCACGACGCCCTCCAGCCCTTCGGCCATGAGCTGCAGGGTGATCCCCCGCCGCATCGTGTAGAGACCCTCGATCTGGCCCGTCTCGATGGCGAATGCGCGCGCCCGCTCGACGAGCCACAGGTCGACGAAGGCCTTCGGCTCGGCGCGATCCTTCAAGCGGTCGCGGATCTCGGCCCACTCCTCCGCCATGGCGGCGTAGCCGGACACTCCCCAACCGTGCGCGCCTTCGGGCATGCCGGCGAGCGGACGCCAGACTTCGGCACCCTGGTGCCGTGGGATCGCGATGTCGGTCATCGGGACGGTCCTGTGGACTGGGCGGTGGGCCCCAATCTACAGCGAACCGACGACGAGGGCATAGCGTCAGCGCTGTGCGATCCCGCGCTGACCCGCCGTTCATCCGCTACCAGCGGTTCAGCGGCCGAATCCGACGGCGGGCGCTCCAATACTGTGCGGGTCAGGGTGTCAGGCTCGCGGGGCTGAAGACGAAACGACCGGACGTGACGGTGACGTTACGACGATCGGTCCTGTGCTCGCGGTGTCTCTCAAGGGCAGCCACAACGCCCTTCCGCACCCGGCGCCGCGAATCAGATCGGGGTCCAGGTCAAGAGGTGTGGGCGATCACGACCAGCCTGGCCGGAAGCTCGGTAAGTCGGAGCGGCTCGCCCGAAAAGAGCTGGCCCTCCCGCAATACGCACTCGGCAAGTCTCGATTCGGGATTCTCCGCCAACGGGCAGCGTCTCGTTCGGAAGGCGCCAGTCCTCGGGCACGCCTCGGACCCGGACGGCTAGGGACACGCCGCGACCGGGGCGAAACTGTTGCGCGGAGTAGAGCATTCTGGAGACACCGCCCCGGCGTCCGTATCTCATCGCCCACAAATGAGTTGCGAGTTTATGGATGGGAACTAACGTAACGCCAACGTAACGAGAGTTGAGATTCCCGGAGCAATGTGGCAACTTGTTGGCGTGAACGGGGCGCGGTGCCCGACCGGAAACATGTATTTCCGGTTTTCGGCGCGCGGGCGCATCTACGCGGAGGAATGAGTGTAAACCGCACGCCGAATGTGACTTCAATGTAACCCGGCTTGAATAGGCAGATCCTCATGGTTACTCTTTCACACAGTCAGACGTAGCGTTGTAAGGAACATGAAACCGGAGAGACAAAAATGAAGAACACAACAAAGATACTGGGGGCCATCGGTGCCGGGACCCGCCGAATGGTTCACACGAACGGGGTAGAGGGCTATTGGTCGGGGGATGGACGGGAAGGTGCTGAGAGTACTGGGACTTTTGATTGCCCCAACCGAGGCATCGGCGGAAGCCGTCTGAAGGAACGTAGAAAGGGGTAGGGACGGTTTCTACCCAATTGCGGCAAACTGAAAGGACGAGAGAATGAAGACGAAGAAGGATGTAGACCACCGGATATCGAAGGTCTGGATATCCTGTCGGCAGTGCGACAATCATTACCCGAGTTTCGGGAACGCGCCGCTTTGCGATGTCTGCGGGTACGACGACTTTGCGGAGTTTCGGAATGACCTGTTCAAGAACGGAGTTGTGAGCCGGGGCCTCCGGAGACCGAATTAGCGGGTTGTCAGGGGGAAGACGGATCCCCATTCTCACGCATCAGGCCCAGGGCCACCGGGAGGTGTTTGCCGTGCCGCAGCAGGTCGTCTTAAGCCCTGGCCTGTCGCCGTAGTCCATCGGCATCAAGACGCATGCGGCCCTTCCAGCCCCCCTGAGGGAAGGCGATTCGGGGGGAAGATCGTAAGCCACAATGCTAACACGGGCCGGAGCTGCCGGGCGATCCGTTCGCGGAGGCGCGGGTCGGTGCCCGGTCCCAGGGCGCGCTCGAGCGCGTCGAGCCTGCGTCCCAGTTCCCGGGTCGTCTGCGATGGGACTGGCAGACCCAGCACCAGCGCCGGAACGTCCTCCGCGCACGCCGCGTCGGGATCGACCGCCTCGGGCAGAACGAGCGTGTGCTCGGTGATGCCGGGCACCAGCTCCTCCGCCGTGGCCAGCGCGTTCCACGGGCCCGCTGCGTGGTAAGAAGACCATCGAGACGACGACGAGCGCCGGGGACTCGAGCTCCGGCTTGCCCAGTCCCCCGAACGGATCGCGGATCGCGGCGTCGACCAGCTTTGAGCGTGCGTAGCGCCCGCGCCATCGCCTCCCGCGGTCTTTCGGCGTTCTCCGGGGAGATGGCAAGGCGGTGGACAGGGCGGGAGCCATCGTACAAGCCAGTTGTTGCAGCGAAAAAAGCGTCATTCAGGGGCCGTCGCTCGAAGGACTCCGAACGCACGATGGCGATGACGAGGCCGTGGTCATGAATTCCGGGATCGCGTCGTCCCCCTCGAACAACCGTCGCATCCGGGTGCAGTGATCCAGGAATGTCTCTCGGCGAACGCGCGTGTAGGACCAGCAGCTGACCTCATGGCTCCTGTCCCGCATGACTTCTTCGGCCGCCGTCAGGAGCGCCTGCGCCTCGTTGGCGTGCCCCGCAAGCCACTGCGCCAGAGCCAGACACTGAAGGCGGTTGGCGCTCCGACCCTTGGCGCCTGAATCGTCGCCGCGCGCCAATTCGCATACTTCACGAAAGGCGGTCACTTCCGGCACGCCGTCTCTTGCCCACCGGGCCATCGCGTGGTTGAACGCGGCGGCCGATGCCGTCGGCGCTCCGTCGTCGGCCTGCCGGGTCGCCTGCCGACGGGCTCGGCCGAAAGCCTCCGCGGCACTCGCGAACGATCCCGTCGCCATGTGCGCGAAGGCAAGCTGCCAGTTCCGGTTCGCGTCGCCGGGCGTGGCGGAGTCTTCCTGTGACTCGCCGGTCAGGATTCGAACTGCCTCCCTCCGCTCCGGCACCGACAGATCGAGACCGGCCGCCACGCGCACCTTGGCCGCAGGCGACAGTCCGGCCAGCACGCGGCTGTCTCGAACATAGGTGGACCGGTCCGCGCCCAGGTCCTCGAGCCAATCCAAGGCTCGGAGAACCGCGTGCAGCACCCCGGCGTTCGCCAACCCCGTGGTCTCAGACGGATCGGACTGGAAGAACCCTTTCAGCGCCTCAAGTGCGCCGCCGCGATCGCCGAGCCGATAGTGGGCGTTCGCGCTGCGCCACCATTGTTCCGCAGGGAGGGGACCCAATCCGGCTGCCATGACAAGCAGATCGGCTTCGTTGTGGAACTCGCCGATGCGTCCGTAGCCTGTGGCCAGCTCGCACAGCAGTTCGATGTCTTCGTCGTACAGCCCCGACTCGCGGACTTCGTCCAGGATCGCACGCCGCCCGACCCTGGCCCCCGAGTGCCCTTCGGAGCGCAGCCGCATGAGCACGCCCTCCCGGTCCTCGATGTTGTGTCGACGAATGCTCTCCGCCAGCTCCCTGTAGCGAGCTGCCAACCTTGCCCGCTGTCTCCAACGCGTGTACACCGGCTGCGTGAGCAGGTCCATGCTCTGGTACTGGCGGATCTCCGTCGCCCGGCCCTCTGGAATATCCAGCTCGCGTGCGAAGATCTTTCTCCGTGTATCAAGGATGCGGTCGTCGTCGTCGGCATCCGGGATTCCGGCCATGACGAAGTGGAGCACGATGCCCCCCTTCCTCCGGTGGGTGGGCTCCTCCGCCCGGATCGCCTCCACGATCTCCTTCATGCCCGCCAGACTCTGACCCTCCGGCCGGAACAGGGCCACAACGGCGTCAGGGAGGTGGCGGGTGCAGATGCCGCCGACGTCGGTGTAACCGGTGCGCGAGTCGACCAGGACATAGTCGTAGCCGAGGCTCTCCCACTGGTCGCGCGTGTCCTCCAGCATCACGTATCCGTCGTGGAAGGAGTAGAGGTTGCTCCAGTCGATCCGGCCAAGACGCTCGCCGTAGCTCCCGTCGCCGACGCCGGCGGGCATGAGCGCGAGTCGACCTGCGCATCCATCCGGCGTCGCGTCCACGATGTACTGGGAAACGTCGGGCACCTGGAGATCATCCTCCAGGTACCTCGTCACATACTCGACAATGCCCTCGTTCCCCGCGCCGGTGGCGGACCCGAACCCGGCCTCGAAATCGGCTCCTGGGCGCTTCTCCCACCGGTCAGGGCGGATCCCGGGAGCCTCCAGGTCGAAGTCGACGACGAGCACCTTCCGTCCCGAATCCGCCAGCTCCCAGGCGACGTTCAGCAGCGCCAGGGTGCGACCGACGCCGCCCTTGAAGGAGTAGAAGGTGACGACGTGCACGGGCGGCTAGCCGATGCGGCGATGCCTCCGCGGGCTCCATCTCGCCGGGCCGGAGGTCCTTCGGATCTTCCTCTCGAGCTCCGGCGTCAGGGACGCGGGGCGAGCCGTGCGCGACACGGGTAGCTGTGCCGTCCCCCGGGCCTCGGCGACCACCGCATCGAGGAGTCTGCGCCCCTCGCTCCGCCTCACAATCCGGAGGAACCGGTCGTTTGCCCGGTTCTGTGTCACAGCGCCCCGCTCCCAGCGCGCGATCGTCGCCTCGCCGAGCCCGGTCACCTCCGCGAATTCGGCTCTGGACATCCCGAACTGGCGGCGGATGGCCCTGATCTCGTCCGGTGTGAGCAGCCCCAGGTGCTTGCAGACGGCTTCGTGTTCGATGCTCCCGGCGTCGCTCCCTCGGTAGGACCGGCCGCAGGAAGCGCAGCTGTGAACGGGGAAGTCCACCACGAGCTCGACGGCCTCGGCACCGACCCCGCAGATGAACGGGTTGCGCACGAGCTCGGTCTTGAGGCCCGGTGCGTCGCACAGGGAACAGGCTTCCGGGCCGGAGATCTCCCGGAGTACGGTGGGGGCGGAGGCGATCCTATCGGCCGGCATGGTGTCCTTGGACATCGCACGGGTCCCGGGCTAGGGGTGGAAACTGCGGAGGTACACCGTGTCGCGGACGATCTCCATCTTGACGTAGAGCGGGCCCCGGAGCGTGGTACGCATGACCCAGGCGGTTGCGCCCGGCGGCTGCTTCAATTCGGTCTGCTGCAATGGCACCCCGGATTCCAGCAGGTCGACGATCAGGTGCCAGGCACCGACCTCGCCGACGGGAAACCCTGACTCCGAGTGCATTACCTCCGCGAAGCGCAGGTCTGCGGGGCGCTGGAAGCTGAACGACGCCTCGCGCCGACGCCGTCGGATCAACGCGATGAGCCGCTGGCGGATCCGGGCGTGCCGGTCGGGCTCCTTCCTCGTCCCGGTGTCCGGAGGCGGCCACGTCATGTCGGCCACCTCCCCGCGCGGGGCCGAGAACGCCTAGCTCGGTTCTTGTTGTGGGGTTCATATGATCCGCCTTGGTGTCTCACTACCCGGAATGGACGGTGAATCGGCCTCAACGGTAATCAATTGATCTGATCATGACAACTCTTCTGCGGGGCCCTCGGTGGGGCGGCAACGATGGCTGGGACCCGACGTGTCCACCGGGCAGTGCCGGTCCTAACCGACCCCCCCGAACATCCCCAGCCCGAAGTGGCTGCCGTAGCCTTCGGTATGTTGCCGCTCATGGACGCCTCCGTGACCAAGCCGTGCGCAACCTGCCGCTCTCCAAGCACGAAGATGCGTCCTGCTCGGTTGTCGGCCGACAAAAACCATACCCGCGAGCGCGTCCCGCGCCGACCATCACCGGGCCGCGAACGGGCTGATCGAAGCCACTCGGGTGGCGGTTGCTCGGGACGTTCCCGGATCAGGAGCCCGCGCAGTGCCCCGGTCGTCTCGGTCGGCGGGGAGGGGTCGGGAACCGTTCCCGCATCCGCGCCATCAAGGTTTCTGACGTGTCGTCTCTGCGCGTGAGGGCTTCGTCGACTTCCCGGGAGATCTCCCGCTTGCTGGACCGCAGCAAGTCGATTTCGAATGGTGTCAACATCCGGGGACCGGGCGAGATTCCGAGCCTCCGAATGAGTGAGGCAGTCGAAGGCGTGACCGAAGTGTTCCTTCCACCACGTCTCGAGTCGGTGTCGGGGCCTCTCTTAGAGCTCATGAAGTTGCTCCTTCGATGGGGTCCTGACAGCGGGGCCGCCTGTCAGTTTCGGTCGGCTTCCAGCACCGCCTCAACCCGAGCGAGGAACTCCCCACCCCGGCCGCAGTCGATGACGGCCTCCGCCACGCCGTCCATTCGGTCCGGGTCGGTGACGCCGGCGAGGAGGTGTGAAAGGAGCTGCGCCGTCTCAGGGCCGAACCGCTGCGTCGCTTGGCGCACGATCGTCCGTGCCTGGCCTTCAAGGCGTGCCTCCTTGCGTTCCGCGTCGCGGGCCTCGGTGAAGACTTCGAGCATGGTGGCCATCGGTCTCGTCTCCTGCAGCAGGGGGTGGTCATCGTACACCGAAGCTAACACGGGCCGGAGCTGCCGGCCGATCCGTTCGCGGAGGCGCGGGTCGGTGACCGGCTCCAGGGCACGCGCGAGCGCGTCGAGCCTGCGTGCCAGCTCCTCGTTCGTCTGCACTGGCACCAGAAGACCCAGCACCAGTGTCGGAATGTCCTCCGCGCGCACCGCGTCGGGATGTACCGCCTCCGGCCGGACGAGCACCTGCTCGGTGACGCCGGGCACCAGCTCCTCCACCGTGACCGGTGCGTTCCACGGGCCCGCTGCGTCGGCGTGGCATGAATGTCCCGTCAAGTCAAGTCTGACCAATTTGGTCATATCGGCCAGATTGCCAGCCAGCGGGGAATCCAGTGACCGGCCCAGGTGCGGCGGGATGCGCACGGTAGGCCGCCTGCTGCGTCCCGCAGGGCCCACCGGTTGTTGGTTGGACAGATTCTGCGACCGGTTGGACGGGAGGCAGCCGACGAATGGGCGGTTTTGGCCGACTGCGGCAGTCAGGATTGGCCGAGTTCGATCAGTTCGCCAACCCGATCGAGGAACTCGCCACCGCTGCCGCAGTCGATAACGGCCTCCGCCACTCCCTCCATGCGATTCGGGTCGGTGACACCGGTGAGCAGACCAGAGAGACGCCGCGCCGTCTCGGGGCCGAACCGGCGCGTCACCTGGCGATCGATCAATCGTGCCTGACCTTCAAGGCGTGCTTCTTTCCGGTCCGCGTCGCGGGCCTCGGTGAAGACTTCGAGCATGGTGGTCATTGGACTTGCCTCCGTCAGCTGGGAGTGGTCGTACACGGAAGCTAACACGGGCCTCAGCTGCTGGGCGATCCGTTCGCGGAGACGCGGGTCGGTGCCCGGCTGCAGCGCGCGCTTGAGCGCGTCGAGCCTGCGCCTCAATTCCCGAGCCGTCTGCCCTGGGACCAGTAAACCCAACACCAGCGCCGGAATGTCCTTCGCGCATGCCGCGTCGGGATCGATGGATTCCGGCCGCACAAGCACGTAACCGGTGAGGCCGGGGACGAGATCCTCCACCGTCGCCGGCGCGTTCCACGGACCCGCACCGTGGTAGAGCACCATCGAGACGACGACGAGTGCTCGGGACTCGCCGATGCGACGGAAGTGCCTTCGGAGCTTTTGGGCGGCGAGACTGGCGTAGACCAGATTGCGCAGGGGCATCTCGGCGTCGGAAGTAGCCTGAAACTCGATGTGGAACAGGACTTTCCGACTCTCGCCACGGAAGTTGGCGAGGAAGAGCATGTCGGGGACGCGCTTGTCAAGCTGTTCGGAGAGGAGTTCGTTCGGCAGCTCCCTGAGCGTGGAGAAATCGATTCCCGAGGCCAGACCGGGGCGGTGTCTCCGGGCGAGAAGCTCGACCATTGCGGGGATCGCGAAGATCTTCTTGAGGATGGCATCCTGCATGCGTGGCGTCTTTCGCGATCGGGTGACGTCGAGGGATCGGCGCCAAATTCGGTGGATTCGCAGGGCGGCTCCATGGCTGAATGGGCCTGATGTTGAGTCGGGGTGGACCGGGACGCGATCCGCTGCTGGTACAACGGCCACCGCTTGCTCGGCAAACAAAGAAGGACTACGAACCCGTTCGACGTCGCGCGTCACTTCCGTAGGCGGAAGCTCGGTGCCTATCGCGACCCGAACATCCCCAGCCCGAAGTGACTCGCATACCCGAGTGCCATCGGTCCCGGCACCTCCTCCGGGAACTCGATCTGTAACAACGCTCCGGACGAGTCGTACCGCCGCTCGCGGCCGCGAGTCCGAAATCGGTGGAAATCGAGCGCCCTGCGCGGCGTGCCCCCGACCTCGATCTCGTCGATCTCGCGCACGGAGACACCCTTCGTGTCGAACCCGCGCCGCCTCAGCAGTCGAAGCACCTCACGCCGGTGTCCGGTCTTCTTCAGATGGCCTGCGGCGAGAAACGGCGTGAGGCTCCGCCAGTGGCGCGACGAAGCCAGAATCCGCGAGCTGCCATCGAAGTTCTTGGGGTACCCGAACCCCTCCAGCGCCAGCCGCCACTCGTCCACTCCGGGATCGTCGTCGGGTGCAGGGCGCGACTGCCGCGAACCCAGCCAGAGGCGCGTGATCCGGTCGAGGCGCGAACAAGTGTTCCGGTCAATTCCACCCGCGATGAACACTATCACATGGTCGATCCATCCGTCGTCATCCGCGTCCTCCGGCAGCCAGAAGGCGTGCGGATGGGTGGCATCCCGGATCGGACGGTTTCTGTCGTCGCGCCCCGAAACTTGCCATGGTGCCAACGGACGCCGCTTGCCAGTGGCTTCGTCGGTATCGAAGCCGAACTTCGACATCGCCGCCGCCCGCATTACCTCGCCGATCTTCACGGCGTCCTCGATTCGGGGATGGGGGCGGCCCGCGACGAGATAGCGGGCGACGGTCGGCGGTTTCGAGATCTTGGAGCTCCTCACAATGCGTGTCCGGGCACGGGGAAGCACACCCGGCGCGGCGTCGGATGAGCGCGCGTAGACGACCTCGTACGCTGCGGGCGGCTGGCTCCAGCCGCACCCCTGAAGGTCGGCCGTGTCCAGCGACACCGCGTCGAGAAGTTGCTTGGGCAGCGTATCGGCTCCCCCCTTGGCCCGAAAGGACCGCACGATCTTCGCCCGCAGCTGTCTTTCCGTGAGCGCTTTGGCGGACCCATCCCGGATCCTCCGCTCCTCTTGTTGCAGGAGTCGTCGGCGTTCGGCGCCGTAGGCGGTGGCGGAACGGGGCACGAGCACCCGCACCAGATCCCCGGAACCTCCTGACTCGGCTGGGGCGCAGTTCGCCTCGCCCGGCGGCTCGGAGACGGCCCGGCACTCCGTCCAGCTCTCGGCGCGGCCAAGGTAGCCGATCCCGGCGGCTAGGTCGCGAGCCAGCACCAGCAGCTCTCCGTCCAGCGAGATGCCGGGCCACATTGCGACCACTTCTGTCCCGGCGGGCAGGTGCAGGAACGCGTCAAAAACGAGCGTCTTCTCGTCCTCGCCCCCCTTCTTCTTGCCTTTCGGCATGTAGTGCCGCGTGTGAGCATGCACCGCACCCTCCGGCAGCCGAAACGTGGGAAGGTCCGCTGCCAGCTTCTCGACCAGGTCCGCGAGATCGTCCCGGCTCCATCGTTCCCGGTCGCCCTTGCGCCAGTAGGTGGCCACGAGCGCCCGCAGGATGCGCCACGGCTCCGGCGGCCAAGCCACGTCCGCCTCGTTGACGTTGCGCCCCCACGGCGTGGCGTGGTACCTGCCCGCGGGGAAGCGGAAAGAGAGTCCGAACACGGGACTACTTCTTGAAGGTGACGGTCAACTCGCGGAAACCCACGTCGTTGCCGACGCGCTCGATCAGTTCCGGCAGCTCGCCCTCGATCTCGGACAGCGCGGGGATCTGGAACCCGGTCGGCTGGGTCTTCCTCTCGTCGTCTATCGCGTCCAGATCGCATGCCGTACGCAGGCGCAGACCCTCGCGCAGGAACCTCTGAATCTTAAAGAGGGCCAGCAGGAACAGGAGCCGCTCCACGTCTGCCCCCAGCCCATAGCCGCGGATCTGTCGCAGGTCGAGGTTGAAGAACGCGGTGATGCGCGCGGCGGTCCACTCCGTGCGCGGGAAAGGAACGTTGCCGTCGCCACCACGGAGCGTTGGGTCGACGCGGCTGAGCTTCACGCCTCCGCTGGCGGCGACGTTCGCACCGGTGGCCTCGATGAACGAGGACAGCGCTCGTTGCAGACGAATCACGCCCGCTACTTCCTCGAGGAACACGCCGTGTAGCAGGGAGTTGATGTCGAATTCGAGCAGCGCCGGTACCAGCTGCGTCCTAACGTCGAACGGCCGACCCTTCTGGAACCCGATCCGGTTGCGGATCACCTCGAACCCTTCCGCCCTGGCGATGAACTCGGAGTTGATCCTGTGTGCCTCGAGAATCGAGTTCGTGTTGATCTCCTTCGTCTCGTTGACCGCTCGCACGAATGGCAGTCCGCGGAGGGGCACGACCCAGTCGTCTGCGACATCGTCCCAGCAGACAGCCTCCAGCCGGTTGGCCATCGACTGGGCGCTCTCGACGAGAACCGTCCTGCCGATCCCGTCGGGGGACTCGTACTCGGCATGGCCCAGGTTGGGAAACCCGGTGGGCTGGAAGCGCGAGCCCTGAAGGGGGCGGAGGTCGGCCTCGATCAGGAGTCGGGGCTCGTTGGCGAGTGGTGACAGGTTAGCTGGCATCTGGATGATCCTCTGTTGATTCGGTGGGTTCGGTAACTGATCCGGGGTAGGCTCGGCCGAGGAGGCTGACAAGCGCTGGGCGGGACACCGGGATGAGAAGGGCTGCGGCCAGGCGATTCGTGCGTATGCCCGCGCCCATGCGCCCGCCGATTCCCTGCGCTGAGCGGCCACCCGTCCGCAGCGGATCGTACGGCGAATGGAGATTCGAAGACCGCGCTCGGTAGAAGCCTGTGCGAACGGCTCGATCGATGGCTGCCCCATCTCGTGCATCCTCGGCAGCCCGGAGCCGGGCCACCAAGCCGGTCGGAATGGGCAGGGTCATGCCGTCGGTGATCACGCCTATCCGTCCGAGGTCGGTATCGGGCGAGAAGAGCGGCTTGAGCACCGCGTACGCGAACGGGACACGAGGCCGCGTGGCAGAATCGGGCACGGCCGCCGGAACCTGCCTGAACCACGTCGGTCGCGCCCACACCATGCCGTTCAGCAGCGCGGAGCAGCGTGCGTCGTCGAAGTCCTCGTGCAGGAAGGCGACAATGTCCGATGGCCGAGCGAAGGTGGCTCCTGCGAGCGGCTTGTCAGTCAGTCCCCGTATTGGTATCTCGACCAAGCGGCGTTCCAACACGGCGATCATGTTGGTCACGAGCCCGCCGTGACCCCAGACCATGGTGGGAGCTCCGCCGTCCTTCGCCCAGTCTCGACGCGTGCTGAGGTGACGGCCTCTGAAGAAGGTGTGCGCCTCGAAGCCGTCCCTGGCGCCGTTGGTGAGCGGTGCGAGGTGCGCGGCCATCGGGGGTGCGAGCGCTCCGGTTTGCGCCTCTTCCTCCGGTTCGGTGTCCCGTTGCGGGTAGACGGACGGAATGCCGAGGCTTGCCAGAGCGGCGGCGATCCTGAATTCCGGTGTGCCATCGTCAGCCTGCCGCAGCCATTCCCGGGAGAGGCGTGGCGGTGGTGGGATGGCCTCTCGAGCGCTATGGCTGGTCGAGAGCCAAGACGCCAGCCGGCCAACCGCGACCAGCGTGGCCGCCACCGGTTCCCCTGACGGATTCGGTCCCAGAAGGTCGAAGAGAGAGTCCTCCAAGGCCTTCATCTCCCGTCGAATAGCCGCCGGCTGCCTGTCGCTCCGCGCAACGCGGCGAACCTTCGCGAGCCAGCCGCCCCTGTCCAGATCAGCCAGCAGCTCAGTCCCGGGGGACGGGGCCGTGTCGCGCCGCCCCAGAGCCGCAGCATAGTGATTCTTGCCCGCGCGCTTGAAGAAACCGTAGCGCTGGAACTCCGAGAACCCACGGCTGACACCGAGGACGGCAAGGGAGCGGGCAAATTCCAGCCCGTCCCGAGCGGTGCGGCCGTTCGTCACGGCGCGACCCTCGCCGAACAGCGCCTCGATTTCGGAAAACCGGGTTGGTCTCGTCCAGAGTGGAGCCCAGAACTCGGCCCGGGCGTCCGTCTCGTCGGAGGCCTCGATGCCGCCCCATCCGGCACCGGATGCGCCGACGGTGAACGGAAAGCTCGCCCGGGCGAACTCGGTGCTCTGATGGCGGCGCGTGGCTACGCTCGCGAAGGTGGCCGCGCCCTCCAGCAAGAAGATGTAGTCCCAGGAATTGGCGGCGGGATCGCCTTCGTATCCGGTGGTGGCGTTCGGTCCACCTGCGGCACCGGGTGCGAACTGACCCACAGCGACGCGGGTCAGGTCATGGATCGGTGTTCCCCAGAGGGCGTTCTTGAGCAGGGCTCGCGCATCCGGGCGCGGTTCGCCGGAAGTCGCGTCAAAGATCCCCTTAGGCTTTCTGTTCGAGACGAGCCGTCGCATGAGATTGTTCGTGAAGTCAAGCCTGCCGTCGTTGCCGCCGGTGCCGAGGAGCTGTGGAAAGCTGAGCCGGTCGCCGGACAACACGAGCACCGCGTCCATCCACGCAAGGGCGGGCTCCGGTAGTGGGCGCGAAGAAGCGATGTCAGCTCGACCTTAGCCGCGTCCCGCTTCTTCTTCTGCTCGTTTCGTCTCTGAGTCCGCGCCTTCTTGTCTTCGTCTGGGGGGATAGGAAGCGGGAGACCAAGATGCTGGAGCACTTCCGTCGCGACTCGTATCGCCCCCCCGATCGACCGAAAACGTTTCGCGACATCGGTGGAACTCAAGGGCGCGAATCCGTCCTGGTTGTCCTCTGGATAAAACCCGCTCCCCCCATTCCACGGCGCGACCACCGGACTCGGCGCGTACCCGTGCAGAAAGAACTCCGTCACCCCGTCCTGCCCCAGAGCCGTGCGCAGGTGGAACCGCTCCCCCTCCCACGAGCCTCGTATACCGGTGTCCGCAGGCTGGCCCGTCACGTTGTTGGCACCCGAAGAGAGCAGCCGGAGCACACCGAGCGCCTTCAGGTAGGACGCCAGCGGCGTGGGCGCGCACCCATGCAGAGTCAGCCGGTCAGGCGTCGGCATCGTACGCTCCCGTCTCCTCCTTCGCCGAGGCGCGCCAGTCCGCGAGTCGGAGCAGCGTCTCCAGCCACGCGAGGCGGAAAGGACCGTGGCGGGCCAGCAGGTCTCTGGTTCGCTCCGTCCAGCTCTCGCGCGTCGCGTCGTCCCACCCGAGCTCCATAATCGACAGGGTGAGCGGACCGCCACTCCACCGCTCCCCGCCGTTTAGCTCCAGCGCAGGCAGCTCATCGCCCTCCCAGACTCCCCTTGCGAACCTGGCATGCATCCGCGCGGGGTCGCTTGGTGGACGCTCACGGGGCAGCGCGCGGACGTTCATTCGCACCTTCCCGTGATGAGCCGCGATCAGGAATGCGCCAAGGTCTGCGTTGCGCGTCCACTTCTTAGCCGCCAGGAATGCCAGCGCCGAGGCGAGTTCGTGTCGGAAGTAGGAGCGGTCATGCCGCAGGTTCTTCCCGACCGTCTTGGCCAACAGCGCGTCATCCTGACCGTCCAGCCCCCGCCGCATCGTCTTCTGGAAGACCTCGTGCGCCTTCCCCACATCGTGCCACCGGGCCGCGCGGAGCACCGTCTCCCGAGTCGGGGCGTCCACCGCCAGCCCATCGCAGAGATCAGCCGCCTCCAGCACGACATGCCGCATATGGTCCCCAAGCAGCACAGGTGCAGCGGACTCGCTGCGCGGATCCTCTCCGTGGCCGTCCGACTCCTCGCTGTGCGCCCTCGAAGCCGCGTCGGCGGGCGCTTCCACTGGCTTCGGCCGGTGCTTCCGATCGCCGGTGAAGCCCTTGTCAGCGAGATATCCGCCCGCCGTGACGTCGGCCAGAATCATGAGTCCCGGCCACGGATCCTCGCGCAGCGCCCTCCATCCCGGAGGAGCGGCTCCCGTCCGACTGCCTCCCCTGCGCCACTGGGGGTCCCGCACGTAGAAAACCGGCGTGGCGGAGGCCTTCCGAACCTTGCCGATCCAATCCTTTGCCGCGCCTATCGGAACCGCGCACAGCTCCTCACCTCTAGCCTTCGGCGGTGCCTCGTGCGAGAACCGGCAGCACCCGCCAGAAGACCCGAACGTCGGTGTCGTCGGCGTCGCGGACGTATGGGGAGATGTCCACATCGAATCCGGTCAGGTCGGCGTCGGTGTCGAAGAGGTCGTCCAGATCCTTCCGCCGCACCACGCGTAGCGGCGGGTCAATGTCGCCGGGTGGCGGAAGATGGACGGGTGCCGCATCGGCGAGCCCCACAAGCGTTTCGCGAGCGTCCCGAAGCTCGTCCGCGTCGTAGGGCAGCGACAGCTTGGCGGCGTGCCGATCCAAGGCCTTCTCGTCACCTACGATCGAGCCCATCAGGTCCACCCAGTACACGCGGGCGCCGTCGGTCAGCTCGCCGCGCCGGTTGGCCCGCCCGAACCGCTGCACCATGGACGCCCACGGGGCCAGTTCGGTGAACATCACCGCCGCCGAGATGTCCACCCCGGCCTCCACGGCCTGGGTCGCGACCACGATGACGTCGGACTCCGCATCCGCGCCCACCACCCTCGCCATCTTGCTTTGCCGGTCCGCGGGGCGGAACCGCGAGTGCAGCAGCACGAGAGCCGGAGCACCGTCGCCGCGAGTCTTCAGCAGCTTGGCGACGTGACCGTGGAGATCCTGCGCGCGCTTGACTTGGTTGACGATGACGAGCGTCATGTGGCCCGGTAGGTGTGCTCCGACCACGGCTTCCGCCAGTCGGCGGATATAGGCGTTGCGGTCGGGCGCGTTCGAGGTCACAGGGCCGATGCTGGCGCGCTCCAAGTGCTTTGCAGCCCAGGTTAGCCGCCGCAGCCTGTCATCGTGCTCGGCTGCGGGCTTCACCTGCATCACTCGCGTGGGAACGGAATGATCGACTGTCTTCAGCCACTCGGGCCTGAGCGTGGCCGAAATCCAAAGACTGCGGCAGGAGCGTCCGGCGGGCCTGTTCTCGCGCTGCGCCCGCTGGAATTCGTCCCGACGGAACGCCTCTAGCTGAGCCGACGTGGCGCGGCCCGCGTTCATGAGCTGCACCTCGTCGAAGACCCACTGGCAGTCTTGGTGGAGAACCGCAAACTCCATGGGCCAGGACGCCCGGGAGGACGCGTAGCCGCGCATCAGCGCCCGGCTAAGCAGCATGTCCTGGGTCCCCACGATCACCGCTGGCTGCTCGGGGCTCTCGAACCAGCGTCCCGAATCCGCGCCGCCCATGAGGATGTGAACGTCATCCGCGCGGGGCAGCAGGCCGCCGGGATCGCTGTTGCTGGCGTGTAGGAGATTCAGCCACTCTCGCACCTCGCCCGCTGCCTGGTCGACCAAGGTTCGCATCGGTAGGCACCAGACGAGTCTCCTGGGCGTGGAATCGGGCGACCGGAGCCTGCGATACATCCAAGCCAAGGTCACCCCGGCGGTTTTGCCCGACCCCGTGGGGGCAATCAGGACCTCGGGCCAGTCGCCGTCGGCAAGCTTGCGTTGCCATCGGAAAGGAGACACCGGCGGCCCGAACGCGGCACGAAAGAGATCGCGGAAGCCAAGGCTGGCGAGACCTGTAGGCGTGGGGGCAGGATTCGTCGTCAAGTCTTCGGGCGCGGGTTTCGGCGGGAGTACAGAACGGGAGCGTCAAGTCTAGCAAACCGTCCCAACCACAGCAAACAGTCAAGCACGCATTACATAATGGAAATCACAGTTTACATGTTACCAAGGACGACCCGTCAACGCGACAGCTTCCCCCCCACCCCCAC
>CAZTOF010000500.1:0-1803 GCA_964615515.1 uncultured Gemmatimonadaceae bacterium | reverse complement strand
CTCCCGGAACGGGCGGCACTACCATGCCGCCACCCGTCCGTCCATGGCGGTCCCGGCGGATGCATCGCCGTCCGAATGCCGGGAGTCTTCCACGCGTCGCTACCCGAAGCGGTGGCCCGCGCTCGTGCCGCGGCCGCGGAGCCACGCTCCCGACTCCATGCGGCGCTTGCCGGCCGGCTGGACCTCGCCGATCAGCACCGAACCGCCTCCGGCCGCCACCACCAGCCCCTCCCGCGGGTCGGCGACGAGGATCCGGCCGGGATCGGCCGACGGGTGCGCCACGCCAACCCCCTCCACCACCCGCGGCGCGAACAGCTTCACGGGCCGGCCGTTCAGCACGCTCCACGCGCCCGGCATGTCGTCCATTCCCCGGATCAGGCACGCGACCGCGTGGACATCCCGCGTCCAGTCGATGCGTGCCGCGGCGCGGTCGACCTTGGGCGCGAAGGTCGCCGCCGCGTGGTCCTGCTCCACCTCCTCGACGGGCCCCGCTTCGAGCCGGGCCAGGGTGTCGGCCAGCACCCTCGCGCCCAGTTCCGAGAGGCGGCGCGACAGGATCGCAGTCGTGTCGGCGTCCCCGATGGGAACCGCCTCCCGGGCGAGGACCGGCCCGGCGTCCATCCCCTCGACCATGCGCATGACCGTCACCCCCGTGACCGTGTGGCCCCGCGCGATCGCCCAGTTGATCGGAGCCGCGCCGCGCAGCTCCGGCAACAGCGACGCGTGCACGTTGAACGACCCGCGCGCCGGTGCGTCCAACAGGGCACGGGAGAGGATGTGGCCGTACGCGACCACAACGGAGACATCCGCGCCGATCCCGCGCACCAACTCGACGAAGACCTCGTCGCGCGGTCTCTCGGGGGCCAGGACCCGGTAGCCGCCGACCTCGGCGTAACGGCGGACGGGCGATGGGGCCGACTTCCTGCCGCGTCCGCGCGGGCGGTCGGGACGCGTGACGACCGCAGCGATCTCGTGGCCGGCGCGGGCGACGGCCCGCAGCGAGGGCAACGCGAACTCCGGCGTGCCCCAGAAGAGGACGCGCATGGAGGCTACCGGGCCCCTACCGGGCCCTCTTCCGCCACTTCCGCATGAGCAGGCTGCGCTTCAGCGGCGACAGCCGGTCGATGAAGAGGATCCCGTCGAGGTGGTCGACTTCGTGCTGCAGCGCGCGCGCCAGCAGACCCTCCGCATCGACACGCGCGGGCTCGCCGTCGGGCGTCAGTCCCTCCACGGTCACCCGAATCGGACGGGTCACCGTCTCCTCCAGCCCGGGAAGGCTCAGGCACCCCTCGCTCGCCTTGTCGGTCTCCCCGCCGGACTCGACGATGACCGGGTTGACCAGTGCGTGGACGTGCCGCTCGTCGTTCTCCCCGGGAACGTCCACGATCAGCACGCGCTCGGACACCCCCACCTGGGGCGCCGCCAGGCCGATCCCCTCTAAGTCGTACATCGTGTCGAACATGTCCCGGACGAGCCGGCGGGTGTCGTCCGTCACGGCCTCCACCGGCACCGCCTTCTCCCGGAGGACCTTCGCCCCCAGCACCCGGATCTCGAGGAGCGCCACCCGGAACCGCTACTCCGCCTCGATCTTGCGGGCGATGTGCCCCCGGTCGACCACGATCCGCGTGTTCTCGCCCGTCTTGATCGTGAGCGCCTGGTCGGTCGCGTGCACGATCACCCCCAGAATCCCCCCGTTCGTCATGACCTGGTCGCCGCGGGCCAGCTTGCCCAGCATTTCCTGGTGGCGCTGCCGTTCCTTGCGCTGCGGGCGGATGAGCAGGAAGTAGAAGATCGCGAAGATCA
>CAZTOF010000499.1:0-2023 GCA_964615515.1 uncultured Gemmatimonadaceae bacterium | reverse complement strand
CCAACCCCCGCAGATGCCACAACGGGCATCGAAAAAGGTGGGTCGCTACGGTCACGGCCTCCGTTTCCGGCGCGGCACCGCCGCCTTGGAGGCCGTGATGCAACCACAAGCCGGACAACGACTTGCGTAGCCACAGAGTTGCACGTCCGAACGGCGATTCCGCGCACACGCGGGTCGGTTTCACATGTGCGGCTTCATCCGGTCACCGACCGCATCCATTCCGGTCCTGGATCGACCTCCTGCGCTGATTCCGAGCACCGGCTTGAAAACAGCGCTCAATCGTAGCCCATGACGCGAAGATGGGGAAGATCGGCTGCTTCTCCAGCGGTGACCGTGATGGCGAATTCGATGTCGTGGCCGCACATCTTCCCCTTGTAGCCGCCCGTCGCCTTGGGGTTCTCGGGATCCGACAGATCGACCGTCGCATCGAGCGGCAGGTCCATCGCGCATTCCCCTGACCGTTCCTCCAGTTGCCACTCGACCTTCCCCTCGATGCCGCCGCCCAAGACGACCGTCTCGAACGCGATGATATCGAAGGACATCTCGGTGCTCATGCTCGGGTCGCCGTCCACCGTGAACGTCAGTCCGTCGCCCGACACCTTGCAACCGGTCGGGGTGACCACCGCGCTCAGCTCCAGCTTGAGCGTGTCCCCGGCCTGCCTGGCGCTGGCCGTTCCGGCCACCTTTGCTTCGCCCCCGTGCGGGCAGGCGATCGTGGTGTCCACGGGGCCGGGATCCACGTCGTCATCGGGGAGGAGCTCCAAACCCTCCGTAACCGACTTGAACAAGGCCAGGGCTTCGGCCTCCGTCAGCGTGTCCTGCGGGTCCACGGGATCATCGCACCCCGCCAGCACGGCGGCGAGCACGAGTCCAGAGAGTGCGGGACGGATTCTGCCTGACATTCGGGTGCTGCTCCTTCTGCCGGGCCATCCCCGGCGGCTTGAGGCGTCCTTCCGTGGGACCGGGCAGCATCCGTCGGCCCCAAGGATTTCCGCACATGATACCGTTCGAGGCCCCGCATGGTTCCCGTCGCCCCGCGATCCATGCGCGCATCGGTTGGGCCTCCGGGGGGCAGAAGGGCGAAGGCAAACACTGGCGGAGAAGGCTTCCCTCCGCGATACTTCGTCCGCGCAGATCGTGCAGTCCATCGAATCGAGAGGAATCGAACGATGGCACGCACGAAACGAAGTCGGCGCTCGTACGGCGCCGGCGAATGGGGCCGGAACCGGGTCAGGATCTTCCCGGACCCGAAGACCGGCATGTTCCAGATCGAGTGGCGAGAGAACGGGCGCAGGCTCACCCGGTCCCTCAAGCACCGGGACTGGCGAAGAGCGAAGCGGCAGGCGGACGAATTCGCCGCCGGGTTCGCCGGCCCCGAGATCGGGGGCGGGGCGGAAGCCAAGCCCGAGCCGCTCACGCTGGAAAGGCTCTTTGACATCTACGGTCAGGAGGTGACGCCCGCCAAGGGCGCTCATACGCGGCAGCACGACCGAACCTCGATGCGGATGTTCCTCGACCTCTTCGGACGGACACGCGACCCGGCGACCCTTTCCCAGAGGGACTGGGACCGGTTCATCCGGGAGCGGCGCGCAGGGAGGATCGGCCCGAGTGGCAAGCCCGTGGCGGATCGGACGGTCGAGTACGACCTGAAGTTCCTGATCGCCATCCTGAACTGGGCGGCGAAGTCCCGCGACGAGCGGGGCCGGTTGCTGCTCGACCGGAACCCGCTCAGAGGGCTCAGGACGCCGAGGGAGAAGAACCCGAACAGGGTGGTGCTCGCCGAGGAGGAGTATCGGGCGCTGCTGGAGGTGTCGCGCCGGGTGGACTGGCGGTTCCATGTCGCCTTGGTGCTCGCGCACGAAACCGGCCACCGGATCGGTGCCATCCGACAGCTTCGGTGGCGCGACATCGACTTCGAGTGCGGAACCATCGTCTGGCGCGCCGAGCACGACAAGACCGGCTACGAGCACGTCACGCCCGTGACTCCCGAGGCCTTGGACGCCTTGAAGGAGGCGTGGAGTTG
>CAZTOF010000498.1:0-5820 GCA_964615515.1 uncultured Gemmatimonadaceae bacterium | reverse complement strand
GTACACACGGGTGCAGACCCCCCGTTTCTGGGGGTTCTTCTGGAGCGCGGGCGACTTGTTCTTCTTCCTGAGCCGCGCGCGCCCCTTTCGCACCAGCTGGTTGAGAGTGGGCACCGGAGCCGAACTCGTTCCTCGTGATCCTTGCGAATCGGGGGCGGTAAAACCAGCCTCCGGGCGGAACAAGGGCGCGCTTGCGAGTGGTTTCAAGCGCGCCCGAGCCGTCCCGGAGGCCGACCCTCCAGGAATTTCCTGGACAGCCTGGAAAAGGTAGCGGGAAATCCGGGAATGTCAAATTCGTAGGGAGCATCGCCCACAGCGACGGTGCGGATGGTCTCCGCGTCGAAGTCCGACGTCGCGGTCCTCGTCGGTCGCGTCACTGCGCCGGACAGGCGGAGGTTTCCGGGTGGGCGGTCCAGTACTCGAACCGGTCCCGTGTGACCAGCTCGATGCCGACGCTCTCGCCGGGGTCCAGGTCGCGACGTTCGGTGGGCCCGAGTTCGCTGCCGCCCTTCAGGTGGACCTCCACCCTGACGGCGCACACCTTCGAGTCGGTGGTGTTCTCCGCCGTGCCGCGAAAGGCGTTCCGGCTTCCGTCGTACCTGAGCGTCAGGCGGATACCTCGTCGAACGCCGTCCCACAGCGCATCGGAACCGATGTACACGCCGCCCTCCTCGCCCTCGCCGCCTCCTTCGTCGTGTCCGGCCCCCTCGCGGTGCTCGGCACCCTCGCCACCCCCACCGTGCTCGCCGGGTTTCTCCCCGGTGTCTTCGGCGCCACGCTGTGGGGGTGGCGCGGTGCACGAGACGAGGACGATCGTCATCACTGCGAGAATCGTCCTCATGATCCGCTGCCTCCTCCGAGCTCGATGTGGACCGAGAACCACGAGAACTGCTGGCCGGACGCATCGAGCGTCACGTCCTTGCTCTCGCCGCCGGCAAGCGTGGTCCTCGGGGTGGGGCCCAGCTCCTTCCCGTTCGAGAGGTGAACCTCGACCCGGGCTCCGGAGACCGAGGAGTTCGTGGTGTTGGTCATGGTTCTGCGGAACTCCTCCTCTGCGGAGTGGTGCCGGATGACGAGCTTCACGCCGCTCCTGGTCACGGTAGCCGTTTCGTCCCTGTCCCACCGCTTCCCTCCCTCGCCGGGTTCGGTGGGCGAGCAGGCGGCGAGTGCCGACAGGACGAGTAGTGTGATGATGCGTTTCATGGTTGTTCTCCAGAGTTTCTCCGTGGCTGTGGATTCATCGACTACTTGAGTAGTTACTACCCGAGTAGTCATTCAGAGGTTCCCCAACCGCGGCCTCGCCGACGACCGCCCGCCACGGCCTACTAGCCCCGTGAGTCCGGAGGCGTGCCTTGGGACTGAGAGCCGTGATGGCGCTCCCGCCGCTCGCGGAGCTCATGCTGTTCCCGTAGTCGTTCGTGTTCCCGCGGCCACGCACCCTGGCGAACACGCCGTTCCTCATGGGACAGGTCTCTACCGGGAGTCACGACCGGAGCGAGCAACGGGGCCAGCACCAGGAGGCCCACAGCACTCATTCGCAACCAGATGCGCGATGGCGCTCGGAGTAACCGGTGTTCGTTCATGAGGCGCCGAACACGCCGTTCCAGTTGCGAGCGGCACCTGCCGATGGACGGGACCGGACTGCGGCGGTCGGCCCGGACGATCCACCCGGCAACTTCCGTCAGGCACCTTGCCATCGCGAACCGGTCACCGAACTGGGTGGCGGCCCAGTCGTCGCATAGTTCTTCGGCTGCGAGTCGAAGCTCGCGCACCGCGATCCGGAAGAGCGGCTGGAAGAAGAAGGCGGCCTGCGCGACGTTGAGTACAGCCAACCGGATGGTGTCGCGGCGCAGGTGGTGCGCGACTTCGTGGCCGAGCAGCGCGCGGAACTCACCCTCGTCCAGCTCATGGAGAGCGCGCACCGGCACACATATCTCGCGACGGGGCCCCACGCCCAGCGCAACCGGCGAGGCCAGGTTGTGGCTCTCCGTCAGGCGCGGCGGCGGAGCGAGCGATGCCCTGTCGCCGATTGCGGCCAGTGCGAGGGAGGCCCCCGGGTCGCTGACCGGCTCGCGGTCGCGAAGGCGCCACCGCAGCCTCGCCAATCCCACGAGGTAGAGGGCGAGCAGACCACCGGCCACCGCAAGCCACAGGACGTGGGCGGAGGCCGACCATGTGGGGCTCGCCGGAGCTTCCTGACCCGTCGGCACGGGGACCGAAGCCGCCCCGTCCCCATGGCCGGATCCGTCGGAATCGTGCTCGCCGCCGACAACGACCGCCGGCAGTGGGATGCGCCAGACCGCGGAGTCCGGCGAGGTCAGCGAGTGGACGGTCGGAGTGATCAGGCTGGCAGCCAGCGCCATGTACCAGATCGTTTCCCTGATCCGGGCCCGGGTCCCGGGGAAGAGGCGCAGACCCAGCCAGGCCAACCCGCACCACAGGGTGCTGTGGACCACGAACGTGAACAACCAGGAGGTCATTTCGTTCACCCCTTCCGCTTCCTGGAGACGATCTCCTCGAGATCCGCCAGATCCTCGGCGCTGATCTCGCCGGATCGTACCAGGTGGTTGGCCAGGGCCGCACTGTCACCGGAGAACATGCGGTGTACGAGGTCGGCGACCATGCCCCTTCGAACATCCGCCTCCGCGATGGCGGGCCGGTAGACGAACTGCCGTCCGTTCGTCCAGTGCTCCACGCACCCGTACTCCTCGAGCTTGCGCAGCATCGTCTTGATGGTCGTGACGGCAAGCCCCCGTTCCTCCAGGAGCGCTTGATGAACCTCGATCGCCGGGGCTTCACCACGCTCCCAAAGGACGTGCATGATCGCGAGTTGCAGGTCTCCGAGTTGTCGCTTCCGCTTCATCGGCAACCTCCTTGTCGTAGACCTTCATTCACCATGCATGGTTACTACCCAGGTAGTCATTCGGAAGTTTCCTCCCGCCGCATTCTTGCCCCCGACCTGCCTGGCGGCCGACAGCGAATGTGATGACTATTGCTGTAGTCTACGCACCGCGGAAGAGATTGTCAAGGGCGGCGCCGGAACGGCGGAATGAGGCCACTTCGCCCTTCCGATGAGCCCCGCCCGCCGACAGCGTCTCGCCCGGCGCCGTGAGCGGCAGGATCTCCTCCTCGTAGAACTCCTGCTCGACAACCACGAAGTCGACGTCGTACCAGCGATGCCGTCCCGTCCCCGCCGGAATCAGTTGCCCGATGATGATGTTCTCCTTGAGGCCTCTCAGGTCGTCACTGGCGCCGCGCACCGCCGCGCCGGTCAGGACACGGGTGGTCTCCTGACCTCTCTCCAGCTTGCGTAACCATGGGACCATACCCACTGTTCGAGTCAACTACTCCCGCCCCTTCGAAGGAACGGACTCGACAATGAGAACCTCCGAGAGGGTGAATTCCCGGCATCGGACGGTGCTCCTGCTCCTGCTCCTGACCGGGGCCGGAATCGCCGCCTGCGAGATGAGGAGGGGGCGAACCGCCACGGCTCCCGCTCCCGAGGATGTCTTCGTGTCCGAGCACGGCTTCCGCATTCCGATCGAAGACAAGGAGGCGTTCCTGAAGTGCGTGGAGGAAACGAGGGAGGATGCATCGGTCCTGTTTTCGCTTTCGGGGCCGATCCCCGAAGGCTGGGAAGAAAAGCAGTGCGACAGGCACCTCCGAGCGCGCAAGAACCCGCCGCTTTTCACTCCCGACATGACGCCCGATGAAGTGGCGTGCGTCATGAAGAGAATGGGGAGGCAGGTCGCGGCCAGATGGCCGGACGGGCGGATTGCCCTGTGTAGTCGGGCAACCCCGGATTCCACCGCTGCGGGGGAGAGGTGAGATTGCGAAGCTGCCATTTGGCGGCCGCCGCTTGCGTGGTCACCGGAGAGGGTCTGGAATGCGATGGGTATGCGTACGCCCCGCTAGACCCCCCATGGGGAGCCTTGTTCGGAGGGGGGACGGTTTGGGCGGCAAGGCGGAGTCCCGCCTGTCGCCGCCGCCCGGCGCAATCGTCCGTCCTGCCGGCCCGCCGCCAACGGGTGGGATTCGGGCTCGGTCCTTAGCACTCCCGTGGTGCCGGGCGGGCGAATTGCTTTTCAGCCCGATCGGGGAGGTTGACCGGGTGTACGGGAAGCCGACGGTGAGCCGTTGGCATCCGCAAGCCCGACGGGGCCCCACGCCCGCCGGGCCCAGCCATCCCTACTCCGCCGAAACCCCCTCCTCCACCAGGCCGCCCAGACCGGGCAGCGTCTCGCCCGGTGCCGTGAGCGGCAGGATCTCCTCCTCGTAGAATTCCTGCTCGACCACGAAGTCGACATCGTACCAGCGATGCCGTCCCGTCCCGGGCGGGATCAGGTGCCCGATGATGATGTTCTCCTTGAGGCCTCTCAGGTCGTGCCTGGCGCCGCGCACCGCCGCGTCGGTCAGGACGCGGGTGGTCTCCTGGAAGGAGGCGGCCGAGATGAAGGAATACGTCGTGAGGCTCGCCTTGGTGATCCCCAGCAGCAGCGGTTCCTGGCGGGCCGGCTTGCGGGGCTGGCCGCCCCCTTCGACAAGGTCCCGGTTTTCCTCCGCCAGGCGCTCGTTCACGCGGCGGAAGGCCAGCCGGTCCATGTGTTCGCCCTCCAGCAGGTCGGTGTCGCCGGGATCTGCTCGCACCCCCGCTCATGCTCATTCCCCGTTGGAAACCCGTTGCCCGCCCATGCTCATTCCTCATCGGAAAACGCTCTCTCCATCTCCAGCTTGCGCACCATAGGATCATGGCTCTATTTTGAAGTCAACTACTCCCCCCCTTCGGAAGAACGGACTCGACAATGACAACCTCCGAGAGAGAGACTTCCCGGCACCGGACGGTGCTCCTGCTCCTGCTCCTGACCGGGGCTGGAATTGCCGCCTGCGAGATGAGGAGGGGGCGCACCGCCACGGCTCCCGCTCCCGAGGATGTCTTCGTGTCCGAGCACGGCTTCCGCATCCCGATCGAAGACAAGGAAGCGTTCCTGAAGTGCGTGGAGGAAGAGAGGGAGGACGCATCGGTTTGGTTTTTACATTCGGGGCCGAGGCCCGAAGACTCGGAAGAGAAGTTCTGCGATGAGCACCTCCGAGCGCAGAAGAACCCGCCGCTTTTCACTCCCGACATGACGCCCGATGAAGTGGCGTGCGTCATGAAGAGAATGGGGAGGCAGGCCCAGATCAGATGGCCGGACGGACGGCTTGCCCTGTGTAGTCGGGCAACCCCGGATTCCACCGCTGCGGGGGAGAGGTGAGATTGCGAAGCGGCCATTTCGCGGCCGCCATTTGGTTCATCCTGGTCCCCGCCGTCGCCGCCGGACAGGACACCCCCCGCTGTTCAGGCAAGACGATATCCGAGTGTGCAAAATCCTTTTGGATTAACCCCGAGATGGGGACTTCCGGCTGGCTGGACACCATGCACACCTGGTCGATGGCCGCGGATTGGAACCCGGACGCCGATTGTTCCAAGGTGAAGGAGGCCACCAGGCAAGCGACCGTGTTCGGAAACAGGCCCACAGCCGAGGCCCAGCCCGTCTGGCCGGCGTTTCTGGAGATCTTCTGGGCGGATCCCCGGCTGACCTCGACCCCCCCTGGCACGGCCGGAGAACACTTCGGCCGCGACGACTGGAAAAAGACCATCACCGACTCTCCGGGGGAACCACCCTTCGACCTGCCCCATCATATTGTGGTCTTCAATCGCAACCCGACGATGAGAGACGAGATCTTCGATACCTGGAAACACGAGATGTCGCACTATGCCGGGTTCCACGACGAGGACAAGGCGGATTCCCTCGAGACATGCGCGAGCCGGAACGAGGAACG
>CAZTOF010000497.1:0-1965 GCA_964615515.1 uncultured Gemmatimonadaceae bacterium | reverse complement strand
GGTGTACCGGGTGGGGGCGTTCGACGGTGAGGAATGGGAGACCTTCGGCCGGGTGAGGGGGGTGGCGTTCGGCCCCGCGGGCAACCTGTACATACTGGACACTCAGGCGGCACGGATCGTGGTCGTGGACAGGGAGGGCGGATTCGTGCGGCAGTTCGGGCAACCCGGCGAGGGACCCGGGGAATTCGCTCCCCACAACAACTCGACGATGGGGCTCGCGGTGCTGCGAGACGGGCGTACGGTGGTCTTCCAGCAGGGATTCCACCTTTTTGGTGCGGACGGCGAGTTCGAGCGCCGGGTACGGATGCCGGAGGGCGCGATGACCTTCATGCCGGCCCTGGACGCGGATCGGCGCGAAGAGACCGTCCTGGCGAGGGGCGAGGTCAGGTCGATCAGCGTGGACCGGCTGCGCCGGGCGGCCAGCGAAGACCGTGTCCGAGAATCGGATTCCCGCCATATCGTCCGTCTGGTCCTGAGCGGCGAAGAGGTTGTACAGGACACGGTCGTGTCGGCGTGGAAGCCTTCCGGAGAAGCGAGCGTCTTCGTGCCCACTCTCGTGGCGGGCGCGTTGCCGAACGGTGGCGTGGCCTATACGGACTCGTCCGCCTACGCGATCAAGGTGACGACGCCCGCCGGGGAACTGGAGCGGGTTCTGACCCGGCCGTTGCATCCCGAACCCGTCACGGAGCACATCATCGAAGAGGACAGGGAGAGGCGGTTGAAGCGGTACGATGGAGACGACCCGATGGGAGCCGGCAGGGTCGGCGGACGCGAGGGTGCGATGCTGGGCCGGATGGCCGGGATGTTGCGCGAGCAGGCCGAATCCGCGGAGTACTACCACGAGATCCCCGTCGTGCGCACGCTGCGAACCAGCTGGAAGGGAAACATCTGGGTGCAGCGCCGGGGGGAGGAGCCGGCCGGCAACGGTCCCATCGACGTGCTCACGCCGGCCGGCCGCTACCTGGGCACGTTCGCCGCCACCGCAATCGCGATGCCGTCGGCCTTCGGTCCCGATGGCCTGGTGGCATTCGTGGAGCGGGACGACTTCGACGTGCCCAGGGTGGTTGTGAAGCGCCTGCCGCCCGAGATCGGATAGCGCCCTACCAGATACGCCTCACCCCGTATCGATCGAAGAGCGGTTCGTTCGACAGGAGGGGCAGGTCGTGCGCCAGCGACTGCGCGATCAACATCCGGTCGAAGGGGTCGCGGTGTGGGCCCGGGAGCCTTCCCGCCCGCTCGGCGTGGGCCACGGTGATGGCCAACGGTTCGAAGCCATGGTCTTCAACGGCCGCCATGACCTCGCCCGCAACCACGGCCGCCCCCGGCAGCTTCCCGAGCCGGTGCTTCGCGGTGATCTCCCATGCCGATGCGGCGCTCACCAGGACGCTGTTGTCCGGGTCGTCGATCACCCCTCGTGCGGCCTCCGACAATCTCGGGTCGCCGGCCAGCCACCACAGGAATGCGTGGGTATCGATGAGACACCTCACTCGGCCCCCTTCCACAGCGCCTTGCCGGCCCGGCGCCTCGCCGGTCCCGGTGCTCGCGCGGATTTGTCCACGGACTCCCAGGCCCCCAGTTCGGCTTCGGGCAGCGGATCGAAGAAGCTCTCGTCCACCGTGAGACGCCCCTTAAGCGCACCGAACCGCCGAACCGGACGGCCATGCCGGTATCCGACGAGGCGCGCAACCGGCTTCCCGCTCCGGGCAATCACGACTTCCTCTCCCGCCTCCACCTTCACGAGGAGACGCGAGAGGTGGGTCTTGGCCTCGTGAACGTTGAATGTCGACATCGGAGCCTCCCAGCCTTGCCGCGCCCGGTGGTCGCGCGGGTTCATCCCACCGTTTGCTTAGTCAGAAATATGACTAACTCGCAATCGCCCCACGGTCAACCGTAAACTCCATCGTCACCCATGAGTCCGCGGGATCTTGTCCGCGGGCTCCGACCCCATCACCACCCCATCAGGAC
>CAZTOF010000496.1:0-5044 GCA_964615515.1 uncultured Gemmatimonadaceae bacterium | reverse complement strand
GCGGGGAACCGCGCCGGGTCTTCGCCCCGCCTGAGCGGTTCCTGGATCGTCAGGCAGATCCTCGGGCGCACCTTCCTGCCCCACCACCTGGTCCGCCGGATGCGGCGCCGCAGGATGCACCGCCGCGTCCCGACCGTGCATGCCAACGCCCAACTGCTGCTCTACAACCGCATGCTCCCCGGTGACTTTCTCCACTACGGCTACTTCGACGATCCCGATACGCCACCGGAAGAGGTCAGCTTCGCCGCTCTCCACCGGGCCCAGCTGCGCTACGCCGAGAAGCTCGCCGCACTCATCGACCGCCCCGGCGAGCCGGTGCTGGACGCGGGTTCCGGAATGGGGGGGATGCTCGGATTGCTGCGCTCCGCCGGGTACGACGTCGCGGGACTTACCCCCGATCGCTTCCAGGTGGAGCACATCCGTCGTGCCTACCCCGAAGTCCCGGTCCTGCACTGCCGTTTCGAGGACATGTGTGACGACAAAATATGGCATGATTTTGTCCAACAATCTGTCAATGGTGTCGCCGACGGCTCACCAAACGTCCCTTCCGGACACCGAAATGACAGATTCACGGCATATTTTGGCACAGTGATCCATTCGGAGTCGATCCAGTACATGCGGCCGGAGGGCGTGTTCCCGGTGATGCGGGAGATCCTGGCGCCCGGGGGGACGTGGATCGTGGCCGACTACTTCCGCCGCGACGAGCCGCCGCCCGCGCCCACCGCCGCCCCGCGCCCGCCCGACCGTTCCGGCTGGCGCCTCGGCGCCTTCCGCGACCGGCTGCGCGAATACGGCTTCCGTGTCGTGCGCGAGACCGACATCACGGCGCACGTGCTGCCCACCCTGGGCTTCGCGGGCCTGCTGGCCGAGCGCATCGGCCTCCCCGCCCTCGACTTCGCCGCCGACAAGCTGCGCGCGAAAAGCCCGCGGGTTCACTACGTTGTCGAGAACGTCGTCGCGCGGGCTCGCGAGGCCGCCCGGAAGGGTGCGGCGGTGCTGGACCCGGCGGCCTTCGCCGCCCGCAAGAGCTACCTGATGATGAGCATACGCCGCGGATAGAGGAGAACAGGCACGATGTTTGCAAGCACTGCAGCCGGTCGTCCCCACCGGCCCGCACCCCTTCAGGTCGTGCCTGCGCTATCGCTGGCCGCGTGCGCCCTGGGCGTTGCCGTTCCGCTCGGCGCCCAGGACGTCACCGTCGAGGAGTACGAGCCGCGCAGCACCCTGGTCGTTCCCGAGAATCCGGTCACGCGGGCCCGGTTTCCCTTCGTCGACATCCACGGCCACCAGCGCGCCTCCCGCATGTCCCCCGCCGACGTGGACCGCCTGGTCTCCGAGATGGACGAGCTGAACATGGCGGTCATGGTCAACCTCTCGGGGGGCAGCGGCGACGAGCTCGCGGCGGGGCTCGAGAAGATGGCCGGGCGCCACCCGGGGCGCTTCGTCTTCTTCGCCAACACGATGTTCTGGGGCGTTGGCGAGCCCGGCTGGGGCGAGCGGGCGGCCGCGCAGCTGGAAGCGGACGTGGGCCGCGGCGCCGCCGGGCTCAAGATCTTCAAGGGCCTCGGCATGGCCGACCGGGACACCGACGGCAACCGTGTCCCGGTCGACGACCCCCGCCTCGCCCCGCTCTGGGACAAGGCCGGCGAGCTCGGGATTCCGGTGCTCATCCACACGGCCGACCCGGCGGAGTTCTGGCAGCCCCACGACCGCTTCAACGAGCGCTGGCTCGAGCTCAAGCTGCGTCCGCGGCGCATCCGCCCCCCCGGCCGGTTTCCCCCCTTCGAGGAGATCATCGCCGAGCAGCACAACCTCTTCCGCAACCACCCTAACACCAACTTCATCGCGGCCCACCTGGGCTGGCTCGGCCACGACCTGGCCCGTCTCGGCAAACTCCTCGACGAGATCCCGAACATGTACGTCGGACTGGGCGCCGTCGTCTACGAGCTGGGACGGCAGCCGCGCTTCGCCCGGCAGTGGCTCATCCGGTACCAGGACCGGGTGGTCATGGGCAAGGACGCCTACAACAAGGAGGAGTTCCACACCTACTTCCGCGTCTTCGAGACCGCCGACGACTACTTCGACTACTACCGCCGCTACCACGCCTTCTGGAAGATGTACGGTCTGGACCTCCCCGACGAGGTGCTCGGGAAGATCTACTACGGGAACGCGCTCAAGCTGGTCCCGGCGATCGACCGGAGTCTCTTTCCGGGGTAGGGGGCGCGGCGGGCGCTCGGACGGCGCCCCTGTAATCGTTGTCACGAAACCGCGTACATCGCGCTGGAATGCCATGGCCGCGGTGGAACGCTCCCGGGAGGAGGGTGAGTTGGAACCGAATCGCTTGTTTCGGCAAGTCCCGGTTCTCGTAGTGGGGCTCGCACTGCTCCCGGGGGTCCCGCCCGCGGCGGCAACCGCCCAGGAGCGCGAGGGAATCCGGGCGCGCTTGCGCCTCCGGGTCGGGAACGCGGCTGCGTGAAGCGGTGGTGGGGGCGAGGGGGGATTTGGAGAGCCGCCGCTCACGGCATACTATATCCCCCACTCCTTCCGGAATTCCCCACTCCTTCCGGATTGCCGGGACAACCGGGTACGAGCGACAAGACGGAGGATCATGAGAGACGCGAAGCGACAGGAGAGAGGGGTGATGGGCGGGTTCACGCGGGGAAGTTCCACACGATGTCCGTTGCCCGCGCGGATCCTGCCCGTGGGGGCCGCACTGCTCGCCGCGCTCGGCGCCCCGTCACCCGGCATCGCCCAGGAGACCGATGAAATCCTGGCCCGCATGGAGTACGACCGCATGCGTCTCTACTCCGGACCCGGCCGGAATTTCGCGGCGTTGCTCCAGAGGGCGCGGCTGGCGAAACTGGCGATGCCGTCGGTCGGCGGGTTGCCCACGGCGCTCACGACGACCACGTGGCTCGCCTTGGGGCCCGACCGGGTGACCAGCGGCGGCGCGGTCACGGCCGGCCGCGTTTCGGCGGTCGCGATCCACCCGGAGGACGAGGACATCATCTACGCGGGCGGCGCGCAGGGCGGGGTCTGGAAGTCGACCGACGCGGGCGCCAGTTGGACCCCCCTGACCGACCACGAGTGCTCGCTGGCCATGGGGCACATCGCGATCGACCCGGAGGAGCCCGACATCATCTACGCGGGCACCGGAGAGCAGCACTTCTCCGGCGACAGCTACTACGGCTGCGGGGTGCTCAGAACGCTCGACGGCGGCGATACGTGGGAGCAGCAGGGGGCCGACATCTTCGTCGAGAGCAGGCGCCCCCGGAACAGCGGCGGGGCCCGCATCGCGCGGGTGGTCATCGACCGCGCCACCGCGGGCTCGGCGGACACGACCGTCGTGCTGGTCGCCTCGACCTACGGGCTCTATCGCTCCACCACGAGCGGCCGCGACTGGGAGCTGGCGCTTTCGGGGCTCGCCACCGACGTGCTCGCGCATCCCGACGAGGATTCGGTCTTCTACGCCGCGATATACGGCACCGGCGTGTACAAGTCGGTGGATACCGGGGAGTCCTGGAAGAAGACGTCCGAGGGCATGTCGTTCAGCAATGTGCGCCGGATCAATCTGGCCATCGCGCCTTCGGAACCGGACATCCTCTTCGCCAGCTTCCAGACCACGGAGTCGCGAGGGTCCGGGTTGCGGATGTACCGTACCGAAGACGGCGCCGAGGAATGGGAGCTGCTGAATGCCACGGGTGCCAGTTGCTACTACCAGTGCTGGTACGACATGACCATCGCCGTCGATCCCGATGATGAGGACAGAGTGTACTTCGGCAGCTTGCGAATGCACCGGTCGACGGACGGGGGAAACACGTTTTCCCTTCATCACAACGGCATCTACGTCGATGAACACTACCTGGTCTTCGACACCCTGAGCGATCCCGTGGCCCTGTACCTGGCCAACGACGGCGGCGTGTACCGAACGACGGACGGTGGCACCAACTGGACTTCGCTCGCGACCAATCTGGCGGTGGCCCAGTACTACCGCGGCATCGCCCTGCACCCTTCCGGTCCGCGGGTGACGCTCGGGGGCACACAGGACCAGGGCACGCAACGGTCGGCGGAGGGAACCAGGGTGTGGAGCAAGGTCATGGGCGGCGACGGAGGTTACACGGCCTTCGACGTGGAGGATCCCGACACGTGGTACGCCGAGACGCAGTGGATCAGCAACTCGGGGTATAGCGGACCCAGAAAGAACGGCACCCTGGCCACGACCGGAATAGACCGCAGTGAACGGGGACTCTTCATTCCCCCGCTCGTCATGGATCCGATCGACTCGAGGCGGCTCTATTTCGGGATCCAGAGCCTGTACCGCACCGACAATTCCGCCGACCAGTGGTATCGCATCTACCGGGCGCCCGACGGGAGGGTCGTCAGCGCCATCGGGCTCACACCCTCCGACGAGAACACCATCTACGCGGCGTTGCGCTACGGCCGGGTCGTCGTCACTCGCGACGGAGGCCGGACCTGGCAGGAGTCCGGATCCGGACTCCCCAACCGGTTCATCGGGGATGTCGCCGTCCACCCGGACCGTCCGGACGAGGCCTACGCTGTCGCCGGAGGCTTCAACAACGGGCACGTCTTCCACACGACCGACGGCGGCCGCACATGGGTGGACCGCACCGGGAACCTGCCGGACCACCCGGTCAACGCCATCATCTACGATCCCGCCGACCTGACGGGCGTCTTCATCGGCACCGACCTGGGCGTGTTCCATTCGGCCGGCGGCGGTGACGACTGGAGCCGGCTCGACGATCAACTGCCGACCGTCGCGATATTCGACCTGGCGGCCTGGCCCGGAACCAGTCGGCTGGTGGCGGCTTCGCACGGCCGCGGCATGTTCCAGATTCCCGTCGACGTGCCGCTCACCCTGCGTACGCGTCCCGCGTCGTTCACCGACACGATCATGGAGGGCGACTCCGCGGTCTTGACGGGAGAGGTGATCGTGGCGCCGAGCGGAAAGGACGACCATGCGACCTCGTGGGAGGCGACGAGCGATGTACCTTGGCTGACCGTGCGCGATGGGACGGGGGAGGGA
>CAZTOF010000495.1:0-3620 GCA_964615515.1 uncultured Gemmatimonadaceae bacterium | reverse complement strand
GCCCCCACGACCCCCGCGTCCCACATGCCGCCTGGACACACGCCTCCCGCCTCGGCGACTTCGCCCTCCCGGTCGCCCAACAGAAGATCGCGGCGCTGCTCAGGGACTGGCTGCGCGGTAGGCGCCCCCGCGCGTCCGGCTGATCTTGTTGCTGGAGGCGAGCCCCTCCAGCACCAGTTCGCACGCCGCCGCCCACAGCCCGTCACCGCCGTGCTCCCCCGCCAGATCGAGCAGTTCGGCCAGGTCGAGCAGCCCCGGCACCTGGCGGAACCCCTCGACGCATGCCGCCGCGGTGGCGTCCTCCGACACCTGGATCACCCCGCCCGATTCGAAGTAGTCGATGATCGGCCCCAGCTCCAGCTCGCCATCCACTCCCGTCACGCGCGTCTCGTATTCCTCGAAGGTCATGCCGGCGGCCGTCATCACCAGTTCGTTCGCGATCCTGGCCGCCCCCTGCATCTCGCCTTCGTATTCCAGCTCCAGCTTGCCGGTGATCGCGGGGAGCGAGGCGTACACGTCGCCGACGCGCGGCACCGCTTCCTCTTCGCCCTGGCGGATCGCGCGCCGCTCCGCGCTCGACACCACCGTCTCGAGCACGGCGATGGGCATGCGCTGGCTGACCCCGCTGCGCTGGTCGACGCGCTTGTCCAGCCGCGCCATCCACGCGACGCGCTCGACCACCTCGAGCATGAAATCCGGAACCCGTACCCGGCGGGCCTGGCGCGCCACCCACGCCTCCTGCGAGGTGATGTCCATGGCGATCCCGATTTCGCGCGGGTAGTGGGTGCGCACCTCGGCGGCGATCCGGTCCTTGAGCGGCGTGACGATCTTGCCGCGCGCGGTGTAGTCCTCGGGGTTTGCGGTGAAGGCGACCAGCAGGTCGAGCGGCAGGCGCACCGGGTATCCCTTGATCTGCACGTCGCCCTCTTCGAGGATGTTGAAGAGTCCGACCTGGATGCGCGGCGACAGGTCCGGCAGCTCGTTCATGGCGAAGATGCCGCGGTTCGCGCGCGGCAGCATCCCGTAGTGGATGGTCAGTTCGTCGGAGAGGATGTGGCCGCCGCGCGCCGCCTTGATCGGGTCGAGGTCGCCGATGATGTCGGCGATGGTGACGTCGGGGGTGGCGAGCTTCTCCAGAAAGCGCCGGTCGCGGCCGAGCCACTCGACCGGCGTGGCGTCGCCGCACTCCGCGACGACCTGGCGGCCGTACTTGGAGATCGGGGCGAGCGGGTCGTCGTTCACCTCGCTGCCGGCGATCACCGGAATGTGCTCGTCCAGCAGTTCGACCAGCTGCCGCAGAATCCGGGACTTGGCCTGCCCCCTGAGCCCCAGCAGGATGAAGTCGTGGCGTGCCAGGATGGCGTTCGAGATCTGCGGCACAACGGAATCGTCGTATCCGAGGATGCCCGGAAACAGGGTCTCGCCGGCCTCGAGCTTGCGGATCAGGTTGTCCCTGAGCTCGTCCCGGACGGAGCGGGTGCGGTAGCCGGATTCCCGGAGTTCGCCGAGGGTGGTGGGTGCGGATCGGTTCATTGGGGGTAAGTTAACACGACGTACGCGCGTGAGCGGCGCGTCCGGGCGGGTCGGCGCCCGGGCCGCGGCTCGCGGACGGCGCGGCCGCCCTCAACGATCACTCGCAACCCCAGACAGGAGTTTGCGTGTCCGACTCGAGCAATCCGAGGATAAACTCCCGCGAGCACCGAGAGAGGAGAGGCGCCGGGCGGGAAAAGGCGCGACGAAAGGGCAGGCCAGGCCATCCCGTTCATCCCGGACGGTACCAGCCGACGCTGCCGGTGGAGAGTCTGATCGTTCGCGAGCCGCCCGGCGAAGAGGCGGTGCCGCTGGACGTGGTCTTCGTGGGCGCGGGCCCCGCGGGACTCTGCGGCGCGATCGAGCTGGCGCGCCTGGTGGCCCAGGGGAACGAGACGGGGGATGGTGTGGGCGAGGTGGAGATCGGCGTGCTGGAGAAGGCCGAGGGGCTGGGTGACCACAACCTCTCGGGCGCGGTGGTCAACCCACGCTCACTGCGGGAGCTGTTTCCGTCCATGTCATGGTCCGACTTACCGTTACGGCGTCCCGTCGGGCGCGAGGCCGTGTACCTCCTCACCGAGCGGAACGCCCTCCGCATCCCGGCGCCGCCCACCATGCGCAACCACGGCAACCACATCGCGTCCATCTGCGAGATCGTGCGGTGGCTGGGCGAACACGCCGAGGAGTTGGGCGTGACGATTCTGCCGGGATACCCCGCCGACGGCCTCCTGGCGGACGGCGACAGGGTGATCGGCGTGAGGACGGCGCCGCGGGGCCTGAACCGCGACGGGGAACCGGGCGGCGCGGGCTACATGCCGCCCGTGGACGTGACCGCTCGCGTGACGGTGTTGTCGGAAGGAACCCGGGGCGCGCTGAGCCAGGCCTATCTCGACTGGCAGGGCGTCGGTTCGGCGAACCCGCAGATCTACTCGCTGGGCGTCAAGGAACTCTGGGAGGTACCCCGGCCGCTGGGCCGGATCATCCACACCATGGGATGGCCGCTCATCCGGGACGGATTCGGCGGATCGTTCGCGTACCCGCTCGCCGACGACCTGGTCGCGCTCGGCCTGGTCGTGAGCCTCGACTACGGCAACGCGCGGCTCGACGTGCACGCTCTGCTGCAGCGCATGAAGCACCACCCCGTCTTCCGGCGCATCCTGGAGGGCGGCGAAATGGTGGAATGGGGCGCCAAGACGATCCCCGAGGGCGGCTACCACTCACTGCCCGAGCGCCGGCACGGGAGCGGCATCTGCATCGTGGGCGACGCGGCCGGATACGTGGACGTCGCTTCGCTCAAGGGGATCCACTACGCGATGCATTCGGGCGTCCTCGCGGCCCGCGCGATCTACGCGGCGCTCAAGGCCGGCGATGTCTCCGAGGCCGGGCTGGCTGCGTACACGGAGGCGGTGGACCGCTCCTTCATCGTCCGCGACCTGCGGCGCAACCGCAACATGCGCCTGGCCTTCAAGAGCGGGTTCTTCGCGGGCGGGGCGAAGGCGTCGCTGGCGACGGTGACCGGAGGCCGGATTCCCGGGGGCCGGATCGCGACGAAAACGGACGCCGCCGAGGGCAAGGCGATGGGCCCGGCGGTGGACGGGGGCGGGCCGCTCGCGGTCTCGAAGGTCGATGCCGTGTTCAGGAGCGGAAACCAGACCCGCGACGACATACCGTCGCACCTGATCGTCGGTGAGGACGTGCCCGCCGAGGTGGCGGAGATGTACGTTCACCTGTGTCCGGCGGGGGTGTACGAGCGCGACGGCGGCCGGTTGCGCGTCAATGCTCCCAACTGCGTGGACTGCAAGGCGACCGACGTGCTGGGGCCGAGGTGGTCGCCGCGCGAGGGTGGCAGCGGGCCCCGGTACCGGCGAATGTGAGGTTGCCATTCATCGGGCCGGGGCCGCTTCGCCCACCCTTTTCACGGTGTAAAGACAACATTACACTATGTAAATCATAGTATACATCTTGCGAGCCAATCCAACGATGTGGCCCATCCCGACGGAGGATACGAGAATGAGCGACGGACGACAAACCGGCAACATCGCGCGGGTGCCCGCGGCAGGGCCGCTCTGCCTGACCGGGCGGATCAAGGT
>CAZTOF010000494.1:0-17382 GCA_964615515.1 uncultured Gemmatimonadaceae bacterium | reverse complement strand
CGCCTTGATCATGACCGGGAACCCGATGTCGCGGGCCCGTTCCAGCGCCTCGGCCTCGTCGTCGACGATCCCGTCCGAACCCGGCACCACCGGCACCCCCGCGGTGCGCATCGTCTCCCGCGCCACCGCCTTGTCGCCCATGGTGCGGATCTGCTCCGGAGTGGGGCCCACGAAGACGAGGTCCGAACGCTCGCAGATCTCGGCGAACTCGGCGTTCTCGGCCAGGAAACCGTACCCGGGGTGTACGGCCTCCGCCCCCGTGACCTCGGCCGCGGCCACGATGCGCGACGCCTTCAGGTACGACTCCGCCGCCTGGGCCGGACCGATGCACACGGCCTCGTCGGCGAAGCGCACGTGCAGCGACTCCCGGTCGGCTTCGGAGTACACCGCGACGGTGGCGACGTCGAGTTCGCGGCAGGCCCGGACGATCCGCAGCGCGATCTCGCCCCGGTTCGCGATCAGGAGCTTCGAGAACATTCGTCGCTGGGTGGCCGGGGGAGTTCTTCCACGGGCTGCCGGGAAGCGCGTGCCTCAGGCGGGGTCGATGCGGAAGAGAACCTGCCCGAAGTCGACCGGTTCCGCGTTGTCGACGCAGATCTCGACGATCCGGCCCGCGATTTCGCACTCCAGCTCGTTCATGAGCTTCATGGCCTCGATCACGCAGAGCACGTCCCCGGCCGCCACGGTACCCCCCACCTCCACGTACGGGGCCGCCTCGGGGGACGGAGCCCGGTAGAAGGTCCCCACCATCGGCGAGGTGATCTCCACGAGCCCGGCGGAGGGGGGTTCGGCCGGGGCCGCCGCCGCGGGCTCCGCGGGAGGCGGCTCCGAATCGGGAACCGGCACCGTCTCGGGACCGGTGTTGTTGGCCGACTGCGTCGCGACGGCCGCGTGCCCGTCCGGCGACTTGGCCAGGCGGATCCGGGTCCCTCCGCGCCGGATCTCCAGGCTGTCGAGCGAGGACTCGTCCAGCATCCGGATCAGGGACTCCACAAAGCCGATGTCGATCATGCGCTTACCCGGGTCAGGTACTTGTCCTCGCGCCGGTCGATCTTCAGCACGTCGCCGGCCTCGACGAAGAGCGGCACCTGCACGACCGCGCCGGTCTCGAGCGTGGCCGGCTTGGTCGCGCCCTGCGCCGTGTCGCCCCTGAAGCCGGGATCCGCGTCGGTCACCTCCAGTTCGACGAAGGCGGGCAGCTCGACGCTGATCACGTTGCCGTCATGGACCAGCCCCTCGCACTCCATGTTCTCCTTGAGGTACTTCAACTGGTCGTCGCCGAGCATGTCCCGGCTGATCGGGATCAGGTCGTATGTTTCCTGGTCCATGAAGTAGAAGAGGTCGCCGTCGGTGTACGAATAGTCGACGGGCCGGCGCTCCAGCCTGACGCTGGTCACCCTCTCTCCGGCCCGGTAGGTGCGGTCGACGACCGCCCCGGAAAGGACGTTCTTGAGTTTGGTGCGCACGAAGGCGCCGCCCTTTCCGGGCTTGACGTGCTGGAAGTAGGTGATCGACCAGAGAACGCCGTCGATCTCCAGCACCATTCCGTTGCGGAAGTCAGCGGTGCTCGGCATCGGCTCGCAGGAGGTGGTTGTGCAGGCAGCGAAACGCCGAAAGATAGCTGTCCACCCCGAAACCGGCGACCACCCCCACCGCCGCCGGCGCGAGAAGCGACTGTCGCCGGAACGGTTCCCGGGCGGCCGGATTACTCAGGTGGACTTCGACGAAGGGCGTGCCGATCGCCAGGAGCCCGTCGAGAAGGGCCACGGAGGTGTGCCCGAGCCCGGCGGGATTGATCAGCACGCCGTCGGCGCGGACCCGGACATCGGCGAGGAAGTCGAGGATCTCCCCCTCGCTGTTGGACTGGAAGGGCTCCACCTCGGCACCGAGCCCGGCGGCCAGGGCGGCCAGCGCGCCGTTGACGTCGGCGAGGGTGGCCGTTCCGTAGACTTCGGGTTCGCGCACCCCCAGGAGATTCAGGTTGGGGCCGTGGACGACGGCGATCCGCAAGGTCGGTCCCTTTCGCGTTGATCCGGCGGGGCAGGAAGCCACATCCGCTCCGCTTCGAGCGCCTGCGCCTGCACGGTTGCCGGGGTTTCTGGTCGCGGACCTCGTGTCCGCGGGTGTACGGACCGCCGCCCGGAAGCCCGCTTCACGAAAGCTAGTTTTGGCGGCGCAAGGGCGTCAACGAGCAGCGTTGTCCCTTCCCGAAGGCGCGGCCACCGGCAACCACGCGCGTCGCGCAGGGGAGCGCGAGCGGCCCGAGTTCCCGCCGCCCGCGTGGTCGCCGCCCGACCTTGCGCGCGCACTCCGGCCGCCCCATTGTTTCCAGGTTCACAGTGGTGTTCGTGCAGCCCCATGCCGGGTCACCTGCCGAATACAACAGCCCACGGAGTGGCTTGGCGGGTAGCTCCCGAAAAGTCCGGGTGAATAGGCGGGGGTTGTTCTCGCTGGACTCTACCTGCGCGGAAACCGCTGTGAACGAACTGGCCCGGCGCCCATTGGGAGGTGCGGGGCAAGTCACCTTCCGCGGGAACGGAGACCCGACGATGACGAAACTGTTCCAACGCATCCGGCGGGCCCAATTGGCCATTGCGCCGGCGGCCATGCTCGCCATCGTGCTGCTGGCGGTGTGCGCGGATCCGGAAGCCCTCACCACGCCCCCGAGGGAGGGCGAGGAGCCGACCCTCGACGGCGAGGCCATCGAGGGGTTCACGGTGCTTGACCAGGACTGGGGAGCTCAGGCGTCCCGTGGCGGCGGCGGATATTGGTGTAACACGGTCCGGTGTGTGGTTGAGAAGTGCCCGAAACCCCAGTCGGGGGGGAGTGTCGTGTGCTCCTGCACCCGGGTCGGCGAGCCTGAGTGGAGTTTCGGGCCAATGACCCATGATGGGCACACCTGGGGGCTCCCGGACACGGCGGACGAGAAGGCGTGGGGAGCGTACGCGTCGGAGACCCAGCACGGAGGAGGGACCGGCCGCCAGGGAGGGGACCGGACCATGGGCGGGTGAGTTCTACACCTACCTTCCGCACCGGCTGAGGGGGCGCATGTTCCTCCACCGCGACTTCGACACGACCGGTGTTCCACACCATTCGGCCCACCAGACCTGCCCGGGCCAAGGGATCCCGGCCAGCGCGAACGTGCTCACGGTCAACACGCTGTGCAGCGACCAGCACAAGGAGAACCTGAAGAACTGGAAGCTCCTCACAATAGCGCACGAGAAGAAGCACGAGGACGGTGCCAACAAGTGCCTCACGGAAGGTGGCGCCGCGATGGAGGCTCTTCGCGAAATGGAGGGATTCACGGGGACCGACCAGTGGGAAGTGCAGCAGAAGTTCACGGCGGTGTTCGAGGATTTCATACGCCGCGGTGGTCCCTTCAAGACGGCGATGGAGACCACAACCTCGACCCCCGTCTCCCCGGTGATCTGGGAGCATCGGGACAACGGCGCATGGACCGAACAGGCGCTTCGGCCGTTCCAGCACAACGGGACGGACGGCTGCTAGATGACACCTGAAAGGGAAAGGAGACGATGATGGTTCCGAGATTCACGCTTGCGGTACTCGCCATTGGGGTGTTGCCCACCTTCGCCCTAGCCCAGGAGCGGCCCACCGTCGCCGATGTGCTCGGACGGTTCGCCGCTCGGGAGGACTTCGAGGCCCTGAACAAGGCCCGCAACGACGCCAACAGCCTGTTGAGGCAGGAGCATGGCCCCCTCCCCGCAGAGGAGATCGAAGCCCTGATCGAAGGGCTGGTCGAAATAGCCCTGGCTCCCGATGCTCACACAGCCTGCGCCCACATGACGTGTCCCAACGCCAGGAACGCCGGCCACGTCTTGAGTTTCGCGGTGTGGCGGCCCGGTGTCTACGTGGGCGCGCTGGAAGGTCCTGGCCATCACGTTCTGACCGCCGACGATATTCAGGGCGTGGCCGTTCCAGAGGCGTTCGACGCGCTGGTGCGGATCTACGAGACGCTGGTGGAGCGGGCTCTCGCCGAAGGGGGCGACGATCCGTTCCTCGAGGCCGCCCGAAGGGACCACGCGCACAGGTCGCCCGACGGACATGAAACTACGTTCGAGCACTTGCGGCTGTACGGCGCCCTTCGTCACATCGTCAGTGCGGACTTTTCTCCGGAGGGGCGGGGGTGGGCGTACGCGCTGGGGGTGTACGAGCGAAGCAAGCGGCCGTGCAGAGGGGACGAGAGCCCGAAGGCCCGCTCCACAGATCGTCTCGGCTCGGCCTGGTGCGCTGCGGGCCGCGTCCTGCACGAGACGATGCTAGGGGAGCCGATGCCGTGGGCCGCCCCGGACCGCGACCAGTGGAAACACCGTTGCGGCGGCAGCAGACCCTGGAACTTCCTGCACGGCTGAAAACACAACCCGCCCCCAAGCCACGACCAGCCAGCGCCCGCCACGCCGGCGGGTGAACCGCCGTCCCCCGGCTGGGGGCCGCATGTACCTTCCCTCGGACTTCCACACGACCGGCGAGCCCGCAACACTCGGCCCACAAGACCCTCCCGCGCCATGGCATCCCGGCCGACGCAAAGGTGCTCACGGTCAACACGCCGGCAGCAAACGGCACTTGAAGAACCTGAAGGAAGCCTGGGAACCCACCGTGGCGGAGCACGAGGATGAACACGGGAAGGGCGCGAACAAGTGCCTCACGAACGGTAACGCCTCGCGATCCGCTTTCACCGAGACGGAGGGGGTCGCGGGGCCCGACACGGGTAGATTCGGCGAGGTCGTCAGCAAGATCTCCATCGCCGCGCGGGTCCGGATCCGCAAGGCAGGCGACGGCCACCCGGGCCGCCGCCCGTTCCCTGCAACCGGATTCCGCGGTAGGTTAGCTTCCCTGACAAGGAGGAAGCACCAAGCCATGATGCAGCAACTGCGCAGGAATACGAAGTGGATCATGATCCTCGCCGCGCTGGCCTTCGGGGGACTCATGTTCTTCGAATGGGGGATGGACATCACCGGCCAGTCGGCCGGCTCCCGGGGCGAGGTCGGGTGGGTCAACGGCGAGCCCGTCCTGTACGACCACTACTGGAATACCTATCGCAACCTCTACGACCGGGCGTCGGCGTCCCAGGAGGAACCGGTCACCGGCGCACAGAACGCCCAGATCGAGGACCAGGCGTGGAACGAGCTGGTCAACCGGATCCTGATCCAGCAGGAACTGGACCGGAGAGGAATCGTCGTGACCGACGAGGAGATCCTCAACGCGGCGCGCTTCAGCCCCCCACCGCAGATGATGGGCAATCCGGCCTTCCAGACGGACGGCCAGTTCGACCTGACCAAGTACCAGCAGTTCCTCCAGGTCGCGGATCCCATGAACCTGCTCGAGCTGGAGATGTACTACCGGGACATCATCCCGCGGGCCAAGCTGCTCCGCCAGGTGGGCTCCGGCATCTACGTCTCCGACAACGACCTCTGGAACACCTACAAGGCCGACAACGAGAAGGCGAGCGTCCGGTACGTCGCGTTCGATCCCCTGATCCGGGTCCCGGACGACGCGATCGAAGTCACCGCGGACGAAATCGGCGACTACTACGACGAGAACCGGGAGGAGTTCTTCGTCGCCGCCAGCGCCCGGGTCGTGGTGGTCTCCGTCTCCAAGATCCCGACCGCGGCCGACACGGCGGCCGTCTTCGCCAGGGCCGGGGAGCTGCGCCGGGAGATCCTGGACGGAGAGGACTTCGCCGAAGTGGCGCGCAGGGAATCGTCCGACTCGAGTACGGTCCCCGCCGGGGGCGACCTTGGCGTCTTCGCCACGGGACAGATGGTCCACTCCTTCGACTCCGCCGTGTTCGCCACCCGGCTGAACCGGGTCACCGACCCCGTGAAGACCGCTTTCGGCGTTCACCTCATCGAGGTCACGCGGCGCTGGGGCCGGGACTCGGCTCAGGCGCGCCACATCCTGCTCCCCTTCAAGCGCACCGACGACTCCGAGATCGAGCTCTTCACGGTGGCCGATTCACTGGAGGTGCTCGGTGAATCCCTGCCCCTGGCCGAGGCGGCGGCCACGCTGGGACTCGAGGCCGACACGGTGGAGTTCCTGGAGACCTTCCCGCTCGCGCCGGGGGCGGGCGACGTGACCGAGGGCGGCGAATGGGTCTTCGACCCCGAGAGCGCGCCCGGCGAAGTGAGTCCCGTCTTCGAAAACCGAACCGCGTTCTACGCGATGGAGCTGGTTTCCGTCGATCCCTCCCGGTATCTCACCACGGAAGAGGCGGAACCCTCGATCCGGGCATCGATCAGCACCCTCAAGAAGGTCGAGGTCGCCATGGAGGAGGCGAGGGCGCTGGCGGAGGAGGTGCGCGGCGGCCGTTCCCTGGACGAAGCCGCCCGGGAAATCGGGCTGGACGAGGTGCGGGAGGCCGGCCCCTTCGCCAGGAATGACAACGTACCCGGTCTGGGACGGTACAACGCGGCGATCGGCACCGCCTTCGGGCTGGAGATCGGCGAGGTCTCCGATGCGGTGCAGGCGAACCAGAACGCCTTCGTCATCGAACTGACGGCCCTGGAAGCGGCCGACAGTGTGGCCTGGCGGGACCAGGTCGATTTCCAGCGCGCCCAGCTGATTGGCGCACTGAGGGAACAGCGCCTCTTCCAGTGGATCGAAGGTCTGCGCGAAGACGCCGAAATCGTCGACCGGCGCGAGGAGGTTCTCAACCCGTCCGAACAGGAGCAACAGGTCCAGCTGCCGCCGGTCTTCTGACTCCGGCGGTCGTGGGCGACCAGGTCCACGGCCCCGGGAGCCCGTGGACGAGTCGCGGGGGTGCGACGCGAGGGGCGTGGCGGCGCGCCCGGCCCGAAGTCGGTCAGCCCTGAGTAAGGCGCCGCGGCGAGTTCTCGTCCGCCCCGTCCGCGGCCTGGGACGTGGACGCGCTCTTCCGGGGCGCCTCCAATTCACCTTCGCTGCGAACCGAAGTCTCGATTTCACGCACCGAGGACTTGAACTCGCGGATTCCCCTGCCCAGGGAAGTTCCGATCTCGGGGAGGCGCTTGGCGCCGAAGAGGAGCAACACGGCGAGGAAGATCAGCAGAGTCTCGCCGATGCCGAGTCCGAATGGCATATCGCCACCTCCTTGTGTGTAGGGGCCTCGCGGGGTCGTGACCACCCGATCCGGCCCGGGGCTGGAAGAGGAAGCTAACCTCTCTAGCGCCATTCGCAAACGAAGCGAGTGGCTGCGGGCCGGGCCTTGCAGTACCCGGTTCCCCCCCACGCGGACGCACCCCGGGAACACACCGCTACAACCAGGAACGGACGACGAGCGCCACCAGCGCGATGCCCACCAGCGTGAGCACGTTCAACACGAACGTCACGGGCCCGACCGTGAAGGACAGGGCAACGAGATCGACCGACGCCGGACCGAAGGAGCTGCTTACCGTGGTCGTGAGGAACGAACGCGCGGCGCTCTCCGGCAGGAAGTTCTCGGCGAGCGCGGTGAGGAGCCCACCCAGGAAAAGTCCGAAGACCAGAGTCCAGAGCCCGCGCGTGATGCTTCGCTTGTAGCTCGATTCCATCGCAGTCTATCGTGACCGGTCAACAGCGTACACGACGGCCTCGGCGAGGGCCTCGAGGGCCCGGCCGGGTGTGAGTCGCGCTATTTCCGCCTCGGCCAGACCAGCGTACTCCAACGCCTTGTGCCGCGCGTACTCGAGCCCTCCGTTGCGGCGCACCAGCGCGATCGCGGCCCGGACATCGTCGTCGCCCGGCTCCACGAGCGTGAAGACATGCCGGATCTGGTCGACTTCCGGCGGCGACATCTCCCTGAGGGCGCCCACGAGCGGCAGGGTGACCTTCCGTTCCCGCAGGTCGAGGCCGGCGGGTTTTCCGGTCACGTCTTCGCTTCCGACGTAGTCGAGCATGTCGTCGGCGATCTGAAAGGCCATGCCGAGGAAGTGTCCGAAGCGCTTGAAGGCGACACGGTAGGCCTGCACACCCGCCAACGCGCCCATCTCGCACGCGGCCGACATGAGCGACGCGGTCTTGGCGGCGATGAGCCGGTAGTACTCGGACTCGGAGAAGCTGATGTCGTCGTACGAGAGGAGTTGACGCATCTCTCCCACGCTCATCGTGTTGGCCGCCGCGGCAAGCACCCGCACCATCTCCAGATTCCCGAGCCTGGCCAGTTCGGTGACGGCGCGGCTGTACAGGTAGTCGCCCATGATGATCGCGATCTGGTGCGTCCACAGCGAATTGACCGTCGGCATCCCGCGGCGGAGCACCGAATGATCCACGGCGTCGTCGTGCACGAGCGTCGCCATGTGGACCAGTTCCACCACGGCCCCGAGGGTCACCGCGTCTTCGGAGGACTCCCCCCCGACGTCGCTCGCGAGGAGCAGCAGGGTGGGCCGAAACAGCTTGCCGGGCACGTTGAGCAGGTAGGCATTGACCTCCTCGATCATGGAGAAGTCCGACACCGCGATCCCGGCCAATTCCTCCATCACGAGGTCGAGGCGGTCCTTCACGGGAGCCTGAATCCCGTGCAGCACTGCCGTCGCCCTGTGCGAAACCGTCGTGGTGTTGGTCATGCGGTGTCGTTGTGAGAAAGATGCCGCCGGCGGCCCGGGACGAATCTCCGGCCGGGCCGCCGCCGCCGGGAGTCCGTGGATGGGCCGCGCGACCACCGAGAGCGGCGAGGCGATTCTCCACGGGCTCCTGGCCGCCCGGGAAAAGTTAGCACGAGGAGGGGGAAAGGCACATTGCGCGCACTGGCGGTCGACGGCCACCCCCCCGCATCGACACCCGAAGGTTCGCGAATCACTCCTTCGGCTCCGCCGCGGCACGCGCTGCAAGCCGGCGGCTCAGGACCCGGTCCGGCGACCAGTCCCGAATTGCCATGGCCCGTGCAACCGAGCCCGTGATCGCGTCGGGGGCCATCCCGATCACCTCCACCCCGGCCACGCGCCCGCCAAACCGCCCCACACCTGCGTCGATCGCGGCAAACACCTCCATCGGGTCGGTCTCTTCCGGCGTCTCGAGGCTCATGGAGATCTGGACCCGGCCCTGTCCCGGCAGGTGGAGCGCCAGGGCCCGCAGGCCGCGAAAACCCCCGCCCGATTCCCGAATGCCGGAGGCGACCCTCCTGGCGCCTTGCAGGGAAACGTCTTCGACATCGACGTTCCAGGCCAGGAGGAGCTTCCTGGCTCCCACGCAGGCGGCTCCGGCCGTGGGGTGGGCGAAGAGGTGACGGGGATTCCCGTCTCCGTCCAGTCCGGGAATATCGGCCCGCGCCCGACCGGCCGTCTCCCGCTCAACGAGCGCTTCAAAGCCGCCCCGGCGAATGGACGCAAGCCCCCGGCCCGGCGGCTGAGAAGCCCTTCCGTAGAGGTACACGGGAATGCCCAGCCGGCTGATCCGGTCGCCGGAGCGGTATGCGGTTTCCACGGCCTGCGCCATGTCCATTCCCCGCAGCGGCACGAAGGGAAGCACGTCCAGGGCGCCCACGCGGGGATGGACCCCCTGGTGCATGCGCAGGTCGATTCGCTCGCGGGCCAGCCGCGCCGCCGCGACCGCGCCGTCCTCGACGGAGCGGGGCGGGCCGATCACCGTGACGACGCTGCGATGGTGATCCGGATCGGCGGTAGTGTGCAGAACCTCACACCCGTTCCGGACGAATGTCTCGGCCACCTCCGAAACAAACTCCGGATCCCGGCCCTCACTGAAGTTCGGGACGGCCTCCACCAACCGGGTCACGCCGGTCCGCCCGCCTCCGTGCGTTCCCGCGGGCTGCTAACCTCCCGGCGGCGGCGCGAGGGCCGGGTTGCCGGCCTGGGTCTGATACGCCCAGTCGAAGATGACGAAGTGGTCGGGGCATGACCCTGTGCTTGTCGGGCGCACCGCTCCGTATCGCATCTTGCCGTCGTCCCCCGGAACCCGGAACATGTAGGTGTAGCCGGTCTCGAGGGGGGTCTCTTCCGTCGTGTAGTTCGAGGTCGGAGCCGTCTCCCAGGACACACAGTCCGAATCCGCTCCCGGACCGCACTTGAGAGCCGAGGTCTTCCTGCTGGCGCGGTTGATGGTGGAACCGGGCCCGGGAACGAACCAGTACCTGGAGTCGTAGAACTCGATCCGGAAGTGGCGGCCGGCATCCCTTCCATCCAGGACGGACTCGTCTTCATCCGACTCCCGGAAGCGGAAACCGGAGGACTTCGGGACACTCTGGTAGGGGCGCAGGACCTGCCCCGTGAAGTCCGGCCGGGGCGTGCTCTCCACCACCCGGCTCGCGTTGCTCTCGTGCCCCTGAACGTCGACGGCCGTGACGTAGTACGCGCCCGTCTCGCCGTTCTCGGCCAGAAAGTCGACGAATCCCGGAGAGTCGGTCTCCCCGAGGACATAGTCGTTTTCGTCCTCGATGACATACACCCGGTACGCGGAGAAGTCCTCGTCCACCGCGCTGTTGTCGCTCCACTTCAGGTACACCGCGTCATCGAGCGCCACGGCTTCGACGTCGGCGGGTACCGGCGGAGGTACGGGGAGGGGCACGAAAACCTCGACCGAATAGGGGCTGGCCCCTTCAATCGCCGATTCGGCATCCACGGACGCGACGTAGTACTCGTACATCAGTTCCGGGCTGACGTTGATGTCCCGGTACAGGCACACGCCCACGGCGCAGCTCGTCACTTCGGCAATGAAGAAGTACTCCGTGTCGCTCTTCCGTTTTCCGTAGACGCGGAAGGTCTCACCGTCCCATCGATCATCCAGTTCCCACCACAGATCCACCCCCAGGTTGTAGTAGTCGCCGTCCAGATTCCGGGGCGGGGCGGGCTCATCCACGTCTATCAGTCCCCCGTCGCACCCTCCCAGGCAGATCGCCACCGCTGCCACCAACCAGTATCGCATACTCTCCCTCGTTTCCGTTTCCACTTCGGCGGACACGCTCCCGCCCGCCGAGCGGACATTTCGCGAATGAAACGCCCGTACGCGGGGGGTCGGCCCGAGGTCAGCTGTCCAAGTTGCCGCAGCTTACAGCATTTTTTGTACCAAGCTGGAAAAGCTATGCTGCAAATAGACTTACGACAACGGCAGAGTACCAGTATGTCCTCATCGGAGGACGAGGCGACATCGTTTGGTGGACAGTTTCCCGGGGCTTACCCGCCGGCCGCCCCGGGGGGATGACGCAATCGCCGCGCCCCGGCCTGCCGTCCCCCGGTCCGCTGCTCGTAGTCGAAGTGCAGGTCCCGGTTGTCCGTCAACGCCACCTCGAAGACGAAGGTCCAGTTCCCGGTGGCCGTCTGCTGGAAGGCGAAGTCGGCTTCCCATCGGTGCATCTCCCGTTTGAGGTTGATCACATGGTCGTTGAAGGCCCCGAGCACCAGGTCGTACGAAGTCCTCCAGTTCACCGACCACTTTTCCGTGGGCTGAAACCGCACGTTCCCCTGCAGCATCTGGTTGCCATCCGTTTCGGCTCCGCGGGCGCGCGCCAGGGAATAGGAAATGGAAGCGGACCATTCACCCACCTTGCCGGACCCCCGCCGCGACCCGCCCGGCGAACGGCGCCGGCCACCGGAACGCGGCACGACCGTCGATTCCCCCAGATCCGCCGTCTCCAGCCCCGTCGGGTCGGACGCGTCCTCGTCGGTCGCGGCGGAAGCGGTTTCCTCGTCCGCCCCACCGCCCGTCAGCCGTCCCAGCCAGCGGAACAGCGCGGACTTGTTGCTCAGAGAGAAGGACAGGTTCGTACGGGAAACGAAGGGTGCAAAGGCGAGCGGCACCACTTGGTCTCCGGCATCGACGGGCGGTTCGAAGATGTCGTGTTCCAGCGAGATGGACAGTCCGCGGAGGTAGTCCGAGCTGATCTGGTTCGAGATGCGCAGGTTCTCCGCGAAACCCCGGCTGAAGTGGCCCGCCTCGCCGGCCTGCTCGAAATCGTAGGTGACGGCGCTGGTCCGCAGTCCCAGCAGCGTGACCTTCCGCGCTTGCGGCAGCCGGCGGGGGCCGGCGGACCGGTCGCGTGACGGTTCCTCCACGGCCGCCGAGTCCTTGTCCGGTTCCGAGACCTTCATCTCGAAGGTCTGGGTCATCCCCACCCGGATTTCGTTCTTGGGCTGGATCGCCCGGTCACCGAAGACCAGCTTCTGCAGATCCGTCGGCCTGGTCTCGGGCGAGTACGCGTAGTTGAAGCTCGGCGACCACTTGTGCCGGATCCGGTCCCCGTAGTAGAAGCCGTACAGATCGACCTTGACCCTCGCGCCGAACGAAATGCGTCGGGGGGCGGCAACGAAGCCGCCATCGCCCGCCGACAGCGTGTCGGACCGGATCGACCGGCCGGAAATGGCAAGGTTCGGGGTGAGCGAAGTGGACCCCACGAGATTCATCTGGTAGCCGATGCTGGTCGCCCAGGTGAGCTCTTCGTCCCGGTGGTCCATGCTGTCGGCGGCCGCCCGGCGGTACAAGGAGGACCGCCGGAGGTCCCCCACGCTTCCGACCCCCGTCTGGGGGGGCGTCGTGTCGGGGTCGAAGAAGCCCGGCGGTACGGCGTTGACGATGTTCCGGTTCAGGTTGACGCTCTGCGAAACGGACAGGGCGCCCGCCGACAGGCTCGTCGAGAAACCGCCGCGCCACGCCTCGGTGTCCGCGGATCTCAGCCTGAAGGAGTCGGGCGCCTGGTCCGCCAGGTCGCGAACGGACCGCGACATGCGCCCCGAAGCCGACCAGGTCAGGTTGTTGTAGAAGCGGGACCGGTTGGGGGGCGCGCCAAAGAGGGTGATCGGCGAGACGGAGAGATTGACCGTGGGGAGGGTCATCTCGACCTTGTCATCGGAGAGGAACTGCCTGCGGTTGGCGTTCACGGAGAGGTTCCCCCAGGCGAAGCGGCGGCTGAACCCGCCTTCCGAGTCGATCGACTGGGTGACCTCCCTGGGATCGAACGAATTGCGACGCACGAAGGACGAGCTCGAAGCGTAGCGGAACGAGGCCTGCGCCCGGCTCCGCTCCGAAATCTCCCATCTGTGCCGGGTGTCGACCGCGAGCTCGGATCCCCCTTCGTCTCTCCAGAACTGCCTGAAGTTGGCGCCGCCCTGCAGGAACTGGCGCGCCCATTCGTAGCGCAGCTCGCCCGTGACCGCCATGTAGTTGCCGCTCCACCAGTCGAACCCCACCTCGGCGTCGGCGTAGTCGCTGATCGCCCAGTAGTAGCCGATGTTGGAAACCCGGCGCGAGTAGTTCCCGGAGGTGCGCACGACATCGTTCACCGAGAAGCGAACCGGAAGCAGCCCGGAGCGGCGTTCCGTCTTCGTGCTCTGCGCGATGAAGGGGAGCCAGAACACCCCGACGTCCGCGAAGTAGAGCAGCACGTTGCGGGCCACCATCGTGCCTCCCGGCGTGATCTTGATCTCACGCGCGAGGAAGTGGTAGTGGGGCTCCTCCTCCTCGCAGCTCGTGAAGCGCAGCTGGTGACAGTAGGACTGGTCTCCGTCCACCCAGGGACAGTCGCCGCGCACGATCCAGTTACCCGCCCCGGCGGCCATGGTCGTCTGGGCGTCCACCGCAGTGGCGCGGTCCTGGTTGAGGTCGAAGATGATCTGGCTCGTGAGCACCGAATCTCCGTCCTCCGGGGTGAAGGTGGCCGCCTCGCCCATCGTCACCAGGCGGCCGGTGTTCTCGTTGAACACCAGCGCCGAGTCCGCCTTCAGTTCGAGCCCGTCGCGGTTCATGACGGCGCTGTTCGATTCCGAGCCCGTCAGCGTGAGCAGGCGGGCCTCGGGTGCGAAGACGGCCCCCTCCGCCCGGTACTCGACCAGGCTGTAGCCCTCGAGGCCGAGCAGCAATCCGAGCACGGAGTCCTGGACCATGCCCGTCGCCGCGGTGTCCGGCGGGAGCGTGTCCGGAAGAAGGTTGGTCGAGTCCCCGAGCGCGCGGGTGAGACGCTCCAGCCGCGAACGGACCACATCGCGGAGCGAGTCGCTCAGTTCCTGGCCCGACACCGGAGCCGGCGCCCATGAAAGCGCCACGAGGGTCATCAATCCGGCGCACCCCGGGATCGCCCGGAATCTCATCCGGCTCGCCATCCTCTCTCTACTCCCCCTTGTTCGTGTCCGAGGTCCCGGGCTCGTCCGGCTCCCCGGCGCCCGGAGCATCCGCGTCGTCCTGCCGCGCCGGGTCGCCACGGTCGTACGGCGTGGCCGCGGCAACGGAGTCCTGCGGCGCCCCCGCCGCAACGGGTTCGCCGTCTCGCCCCTCCCGCCGTCTCCAGACCAGCACCGAGAGAAAGATACCGAATTCGTAGAGCAGGATCAGGCAGGCCGTCATGATTACCGTTGCCAGGAGCAGGTCGCCCGGCGAGATCATGCTGGCCACGATCGTGCCCGCCACGATCGCATGCCTCCTCTTGGTCCTGAGAAAGCGGGGCGTAACCAGTCCGAGCACGCTCAGCACCAGGATGACCACCGGCAGCTCGAAGACGAACCCCATGGCCAGCAGTAGTTTGACGATGAAGCCGAAGTAAAGGTTGGCCGTCCATCCCTGGGTCATGAATTCGGTCCCGATGCCGATCAGGAACCGCAGGGAAACCGGCAGCACGATGAAATACGCCACCGCCACGCCGACCAGAAAGAGGACGAGCCCCATGTACAGCGCCGGAACGATGGCGCGCTTTTCGCGTTTCTCCAGGGCCGGGGCCAGGAAGGACCAGGCATGGTAGACCAGGGTGGGAGAAGCCAGGATGAAGCCGATCCACAGGGAGACCTTCAGCAGGACGAAGAAGTGGTCGGTGGGCGAAAGTGCCTGGGGCAGCCATTCCTCGCCGAACAGGTCCTGACCTGGATCGAGCAGGATCTGCATGACGTCGATGTTCGGGTTGGTGACGAGGAACAGGCCCGCGCCGAAACCCAGGACGACGGCAAGCAGACTCCACAGGATCCGCCGGCGCAGCTCTTCCAGGTGGTCCAGGAAAGGCATCTCCGCCTTCGGGTTGCGGCCTTTCCGCGACAGGAGGCCGTCGCGCAGCCTTCTCATCGGCCGTCGCCGCTCCGGTCGTCACCCACCAGGAGCGGGAGTTCGGCCTGGAAGCGCCGGCGGTCCTCGCGCCGCTCCCTGACGATCAACTCGTCCACGACCTCCTGGAATTCGTCGATGTCCTCGAAGTTCCGGTAGACCGAAGCGTAGCGGACATAGGCGACCCGGTCGAGGGGCTTGAGTCCCTCCATGACCTCTTCGCCGATCCGCGCGGAAGGGATCTCCTTCCGGGCCGAACCGGAGAAACGGTCCTCGATGCTGTCCACCAGCGCCTCGATGTCTCCCGGCGAAACCGGACGCTTGGCGCACGCCACGGCGATGCTGGCCTCCAGCTTGTCGCGCTGAAAGTCCTCGGCGCTGCCGTCCTGCTTGACGACCTGCAGGGGCCGCTCCTCGACGCGCTCGTAGGTCGTGAACCGGCCCCGGCACTCCAGGCATTCGCGGCGGCGGCGAATTGCGCATCCCCCCCGCGCCGTGCGCGAGTCCACGACCTTCGAGGCGGAGCTACAGACGGGACAGAGCACGGGGGCCCGTCAGGGGATCTTCTCGAGTTCTTCCCGTGCCTGCTCGGCAAACCCGTCGTCCGGGTAGGTGTTGATCACCCGCTCCAGGAATTCGCGGGCCCGGTCGTAGTCCTCGAGTTCGATGCAGAGTACGCCGGCCCGGTACAGGACCGCGGGAATCTGCTGCGCGGTCGGGAAGAGTTTCGGTACCTCCAGGTAGTTCTCGACCGCCTCCTCCAGCAGGCCCTCCAAGGTCAGCAGCTCACCGAGATGCAGGTAGGCGGCGGGAGCCAGGTCGCTGCGCGGGTATTCCTGGAGGAATCGGGTGAACCCCAGGCGGGCGGATGTCCGCAGGTCTCTTTCCAGGTTGCTCACCGCCGCGTTGTAGAGCGCCTCTTCCGCCACCCTGTCACCCTGCGCGGACTGCTCCGGAGCTTCGGCCCCGGCACCGCCGAGCGTATCCGCTCCATCCGGCGCGCCGCGCGTGTAGATCCTCTCCTGCATGCGCTGCCACTGGTCGTCCATCTCCCGGCTGAGCTGGTCCAGGCTCCGCTGGCTCTGGCCCAGAATCTCGTTCAGACGGATCTGCTGGCTGTGGATCGCGAGAAGGCGGTTGTTGGTATCTCCCCTGAAACTGAACACCAGGTCGGACAGCAGGCGCACGGAATCCATGGCCGCCCGGTTCTGTTCCAGGAGCGACCCGCGCAGCTCGGCGAAGGCCGAATCCTGCCGCGCGGACAGAGCCCGCATCTCGCTCTGCAGCTCGGCAACGTCACCCCTGGTCGCGCACGCCGCGGGCGCAAGCGACAGGGCTGTGACGGCAATTCGCGTGGCAGCGCTTCGCTTCATTCGCCCTCCGCTTCGTACTTCACCGATGCCGTCCCGCTCACATGACCGGGCCGACAGGCCCACGCAACGGGCCCGCACCCGAACCCGGCCTCGGTCGACGCGTACGTCGACTCCCGCGGCCCGGGGCGAACCCCCACGGCGTTCGAGCGGCGCTGTGGCCGTCCCACGTGCTCCGGGCGGACTCCTAACGGCCGAGGTCGGCGGCGCCGTCCGTAATGACGAACTCGACCCGCCGGTTCTGCGCCCAGGCCGCCTCGTTGGATCCCCGGGCAATCGGGCTCTCCTCTCCATAGGACACCGACGTGAAGCGCGCCATGTCCAGGCCGTAGCCGGTCAGGAACTCCACCACCGATTCGGCGCGTTCCTGCCCCAGCACGGTGTTGTACTCCGATGTTCCCCGCTCGTCGGCATGGCCCTCCATGCGGACGCGGACGCTGGGATAGTCCCGCAGGACTTCGAGCTTGGCTTCGAGTCTGGTCCTGGTGTCGGTCCGGATTGTGGCCTCGTCGTAGTCGAAGAACACCATTTCCTCAAGCGTCGCACGGAGTTGCCTCGCGCGCTCCATCCGCTCCCTCTCGAGGCGGGCCTCCTCCGCGGCCAACCGCGCGGCCTCGGCCTGGGCCGCTGCAATCGAGTCGGCGATCCGCTGTGCTTCGATTTCCTCGGGCGTGGGCCCGGGCGGCGGCGGCGGCGGCGGTGGCGGCGGCTCCGGACGGCAGGCGGCGGCGATGACGACGGCGACGAAGGCGGCTAGGACCAACCGTGGGTTGAACATCCCTTCTCCCGATCAGTGAAGGTGAGCGTTTCGGCAAGCAGGCCGGACTCGACACTTGTGAAATATAGGCGAAATCGAAGAAGCCGGTAAAGGGGATATGGGGCAGTCCGTGGATGAAGCCGCCCGTGCACCGAGAGCGGTGAGGCACCGGACCGGCAAGGCGCGACGAGAGGTGAATGGCAGGGCCATTCGCCCGAGCGAGCAACGCAGAGCGAAGCGGTCCGGCGCGGATGCATCGCCGCTCGAATGCCGAGGGGATTTCGTCCACGGGCTGCTGCCCCCGGACACCCGTAT
>CAZTOF010000493.1:0-1578 GCA_964615515.1 uncultured Gemmatimonadaceae bacterium | reverse complement strand
GAACCCACCCCACCAGGGCCTCCATTCGACCTCGCCACCCACCCGGGTCCGTTCGCCCCCGGTCAAGGTCGAGTCGTCGCGCTCCGCGAAGAGGTTCAGCGAGAAGAAGGCCCGCCGCCCGCCGCCGGGCGTGAAGCGGATCGCGGCGCCGTGCGACCAGTGAAACGCCGCCGAATCGGCGGACCCGGCGTAGTAGCCCGGCCTGCCCTCCCGCGCACCGATGCCCAAGGCGCCCCGGCGCAGCGTCCGGTACACGGAAAACCGGGTCGTGCGGCGCGGATGGTCGTGCTGCAGCGCCAGCTCCATGTCCGGCAAGCCGAGAGATCCGGTGGCCGCTCTCACCGTCAGCTCGGATCGCCACCAGCCGAAGTCCCGGCGTGCCGCCCCGCCCACGGAAAAACCCTCCACCGGGTTGTATCTCATGAGCCCGACCGCGGTGCCCGGAATGCGGAAGAACCATGGGTTGGCGTTCTCCATCGCGTCGCCTCCGCGCCCGATGCCGATGGCGGCCAACTCCGACGCAACGCCCGCGTCGTCCCGCCCGCCGTTCGCGGCGTCGCGCCGGATGGGCGGGGGCAACAGGTTGTCGTCCGCGACGGTTTCCGGGTCGGTGGGATCGGGTCGAAGCCGCTCCCCCGGTGCGCGTAGCGCTTCGATGTCCACGGTCCAATCCACGGTAAACGGAATCGCAGCCGGGGGACGCTGCGTCGCGCTGATCATGTCCTTGCCGAAGTAACCCTCCCATCGTGCACTGCGCGGCAGCCAGCGCCCTTCTTCCCACCGCTGGAAATCCACGATCACCGCGGACAGATCCATCTCGACCTTACCGACGAATCCCCAGAACGGGAGGTTGACAGGCAAGGCCAGCAGGTCCAGCGAGCCCTTCGCGGGGTCGTCGCCCGGTGCGCCGGTGCCGCTTTCGATCCAGACGAGCGGCCTCCACTCTCCATGATGCAGCAACCGTCTCCCCACTTCGCTGTCGGCGCGCTTGGCGGGGCGGTAGGCGACGCGCACCAGCGCCATCGAGGAGGGGTCGATCCACAGGATGGCGGCGACCAGGCGGATGCTCCGGTAGCGTGGGATCACCGTAACGGCGACCGCCTCGATGTCAGGTTCGCTGTTCAGCCGAATGTGGATGGTATCACCCGAGCGAAACTGGTAGTATCGGTCCGCGTCGTCCCCGAGCGGGTCCCGCACGCCGATGCCGTCCGCCCCCAGGGCCCCTCCGAACGGCGGCCCCAGACCGAAAAGAAAGGGATCGCCGAACAGGTCCGCGGCAAAGCGTTCCACTCCCGGTTCCCGGAAGAAGAAGGGGAACCCGTTCCCGCCGGGGCCGGGATTGCGAAACCGTTCATCGACGATTCGCACCTGGCCCGGCTCCCCGGCCGACCAGCGCACCCGGGCCGCCCGTTCGGCACTGGCCCAGGGCCGGTCACGCCGGTGGCCGGGCGCGGCGAAGGCCACCCGTTCGCGGATGAGGGCCGCGTAGGAGCCGACCGCTGCCCGCGCCGTGTCGCGGGTGTATCTCGCGCCGGACACGAGACGGCGGGCGGTCTCGTCGAGGTAGGCGTCCCGTAC
>CAZTOF010000492.1:0-3576 GCA_964615515.1 uncultured Gemmatimonadaceae bacterium | reverse complement strand
GCCCTGGGCGAGGTCCAGCGGGGTCCTGCCATCGTCGTCGAGCGCGGTGGGATCGGCGCCCAGCCGCAGCAGCGCCGAGAACTTCGCCGGGCTGGTGTATGCCGCGTGCAAGGGAGTGCGGCCCCACCGGCCACGGGCGCGCAGGTCCGCGCCGGCTTTGACGAACAATTCCAGGACCGCCGGGTCCGGGTGCCACGATGCCGCTTCGTGAAGGGGCGTGTTCCCGTTCCTGATGCGCGCTTCCGTATCCGCCCCTGCTTCGAGCAATACCGCCACCACGCCGGGATCCCCCTCCTTCGCCGCGGTGTGGAGCGGTGTCCGTCCTCCCCCCGCCCGCACATTCACATCGGCCCCCGCATCAAGCAGCGCGGCGGTCACGTCCGGGTTGTCATTCGTCTTGGCCGCTTCGTGCAATGGCGTCTGTCCTTCGTCCGCACGCAAATTCGGATCGGCACCGGCGCCCGCCAGCATGGAGATCGCGGCGGGACCGCAGGCCCGTGCCGCCGCAAGGTGCAGCGGTGTCCTCCCTTCCCACCCTCGTGCGTTGACCTCGGCCCCCGCCTCCAGCAGAACGGCGCCGACGGCGGGGTTCAGATTCGCCGTCGCCTCGTGCAACGGCGTGTAGTCCCATCCACTGTCGGTATGGTACCCCGTCGCCCACGCATTGACCTCGGCGCCCTCGGCCAGCAGGGCTGATACGACTCCGGGATTGTCGTTGTGACGCGCCGCCAGGTGCAGGGAGGTATACCCCTGTTCGTCACGGGCGCCGACGTGCGCGCCCGACTGGACCATTGCGGAGATCGCGGCTGGATCGCGGGTCCACATCGATGCCAGGTGCAGCGGGGTGGCTCCGTCGGGGTAGCTCCACGGCAGCTCCTGGCCGGCAGCGGCTACATCGGCGCCCTCGCGAATACAACCGGCCACGACTTCGGCGTCGGCAGTCCCGAGGAAAATCCTGGTGTTCCATCTGTGGCAGCTGGTCGATCCGGGCAGCTCGCCGCTCTCGTCGGGGAGCATGGGATCGGCACCGAGCCGGATCAGAGCATCGAAGACGTCGAGATTGTCCGAGTCGACGGCTTCGTGCAACGGGGTTCTGCCACGGTTGTCCTGCACATCCACGTCCGCCCCGGCACCGACGAGGAGAGACACCAGCTCGTCTCGCCCCGAACCCGCCACCTGGTGCAACGGCGTCTGGCCTGACTCGGACCGGGCGTTGACGTCCGCCCCGGCACTGACGAAGAGAGAGACCAACTCGACCGGGACGCCCCCATCGGCCACCGCCAGATGCAGGGGCGTCTCGCCTGATTCGACGCGGACGTTGGCGTCGGCACCGGCATTGATGAGCGCGGTGGCCACATCGAGTCCCAGACCGTCTGGTGGCTTTACGGCAACGTGGAGGGGTGCCGCTCCGTCGTGTTTGCGGGCGTTCACGTCCGCGCCCGCATTCAGCAGCGCAAGCACCACCTCGGACCACTTTCCCCCGATGAGGGGCTCGCCACGCTGCAGCCACCGCTGCTCAAAGGAGATCGCCACGGCGAGATGAAGGGGTGTCGCCCCCTCGTGGTTCCGGGCATTCACGTCGGCACCCGCCTCCACAAGCATCCTCGTGAGTGAATCGGCAAAGGGGCTCGGCCACTCGGCGCTTGCCAGACTGTGCAGCGCCGTGTTGCCGGCCTCGTCGGGCGCATTCGCATCGGCATCCGGCTCCACGCACCCGAAGGCCATTGCCGTGGCTTTGGTGACCTGCCCGGCGTCGAACCAGCTGCAGACTCTCGTATTGGGGCTCGGCTCCTCGGTTTCCTCCGCCTCCGACTCGGCTCCCAGCTCCAGGGCCAGTCGCTGCGGGGTCTCGCCACCGTTGTTGCGTGCGTCCATGTCGGCACCGCCGCGCACCAGCAAGGTGACCGTCGAGTCGAACCTGGCCGCCTCGAAACGGGAACGCCGCCGAGCACTGGCATGGAGTGGAGTGTCGCCGTCCCGGTTGCGGGCCTCCACATCCGCACCACCGGCCAGAAGCCTCGCCACGTTCGCCGGACTGTTCCACGAAGCAGCACGATGGAGGGGGGTGTCGCCGACCGTGTCCGGCGCGCTCACATCCGCGCCGGCCTGCAGAAGGAGTTCGACCACCGCGGTGCTGCCAACCCCTGCCGCGTTGTGAAGGGCCGTGGTGCCCCGGAAGTCCCGTGCTCCCACATCCGCACCGGCCTCCAGCAGCGCCGCCGGGACGGCGGGGTTTGCACTGCCGGCCGCAATATGCAGAGGGGATTCGCCTTCCCTGCCCCGCGCCTGCACATCCGCTCCGGCGTCAACCAGGGCATGGATGAGAGATGGGTCGTCCGCGTGTGCCGCCAGATGCAGCGGTGTGCGGCCCTGGCCGTCGCGCGAGTCGGGGTCGGCTCCGGAATCGATAAGCAGGGTGGCGGCCGGAAGTGCGTCGGGGGCATCCGGCGTCGACAGGACGGTGTGCAGCGCGGTCCGGCCGGAGCCCGCACGGGCGTGTACGTCGGCCCCGGCGTTGAGCAACAGGGCGAGAGCAGCCGGTTCGGGGAAGGCCCGATCGTCCCGATACGCCTCCTCACCCGCCCCGAGCAACGGGGTCGTGCCATCTTCGTCCCGGGCATCCACTTCCGCTCCGGCCTCCAGCAGCAGGGCGACGACCTCGGGTGTGTCGCTGCGAACCGCCCAGTGCAGCGGGGTCCTCTCCTCCCGATCCCTGGCCTGCACATCCGCTCCGGCTGCCAGCAGCACCTCGACAATCTCGGGGGTGCCCTGGCGGGCCGCCAAATGCAGCGGTGTAGGGTCGCCGGTGGTGTCGGGCGCACCCACGTCCGCTCCAGCCTCCAGCAGCAAGGCCACCACCCGCGCCCATCCGTGCGAGGCGGCCAGGATCAACGGGGTCTCGCCCCGTCCGTTGCGCGCACGGAGATCCGCGCCCGCTTTCAGCAGCAACGCCACGTTGCCGCCGTTGTCGTGCATTGCCGCATGGTGAAGCGGGGTGTTCCCCTCGTCTTCGTGATAGTTCACAAAGCTGCGAAAGCGGGCATTCGCATCGGCGCCCGACTCGATGCAGCGGGCCATCGTGTCCGTCGTGGGCGCGGCGGCGAACCAACGCGTGTTCCAGTGCTCGCAGTGGGCCGGATCGGCGATGAGGCCGCGGTCGTCACGCGCCATCGGGTCCGCGCCCCGGCCCAGCAACATGCGGACCACGGCGGGGTCATCGTTGCGGTGGGCCGAATGCAGCGGAGTGCGTCCCTTCGCGTCCCGTGCGTTCACATCCGCGCCCGCCTCGATCAGCGAGGTGACGAACGCGGGCTCGCGCGAGCGGGCGACAAGATGCAGCGGGGTCGTCCCCGCCCAGCTTCGGGCGTTGACGTCGGCACCACCTTCCAGCAGGGCGGCGATGACACCGAGGTCGACCCTGCTCCTGCGCACCGCCTCGTGCAGGGGCGTGTTGTTGTCATCGTCGCGCGCGTTCGGGTCCGCGCCTGACCGGAGGCAGAACCTGACCAGGTCGGCATCGGCGTCGGGAAAGAAGTGGTGGAATCGGGCGGACTCCCAGGCCGCGCAGTTGGGTGG
>CAZTOF010000491.1:0-11628 GCA_964615515.1 uncultured Gemmatimonadaceae bacterium | reverse complement strand
GGGGATTTCCCCGAAGTAGTGGCCGACGCGGTCGAGCGCGCGGGCGGGGTCGCAGTCGCCGCACACCGTGACGACGGCGTTGTTGGGCAGGTAGTAGGTCGCGAAGAAGTCGTGGATGTCCTCCAGCGTGGCGGCGGCGATGTCCTCCATCGACCCGATCACCGTGTGGTGGTAGGGGTGGCCGGCGGGGAAGAGGAGGGACTGGACGCGTTCGTCCCAGTCGCCGTACGGCTGGTTGTCGTAGCGCTCGCGCCGTTCGTTCATGACCACCCGGCGCTGGTTCTCGAGCTTCTCGGCGGTCATCGCCGGGAGCATCCATCCCATCCGGTCCGATTCCAGCCAGAGCGCCAGGTCGAGGTGATGGGACGGCAGCGTCTCGTAGTAGTTGGTGCGGTCGAACCAGGTGGTGGCGTTGGCCGAGCCCCCCACCCGTTCGATGTGGTGGAAGTGGCCGTTCCGCGGGACATGGGCCGAGCCCTGGAACATCATGTGCTCGAAGATGTGGGCGAAGCCCGTCCTCCCCGGCGGCTCGTTCCGGGAGCCGACGCGGTACCACAGGTTGACGCCGACCACCGGAGTCGACCGGTCCGGCGCCAGGATGACCCTGAGGCCGTTGTCGAGCGCATGCTCCTGAACCCTGATCATCTTTCTGCGACCATTCCTCCCGGCCCCCGTCCGTGCCATCTTTCCCGGCAGCCCGTGGACGGAGTCCTCCGGCACTCACGCGGATTCGTCCAGGGACCTCCAGACAACAGTCACGCGAACGGTGGGACAGCACAAGGCAACGCCGCCGGCCAAGGTGCCGCGGGCTCCCGCAGGAGGCGCTTTTCGTGGGATTCATCCCCTTTCAGATGGAGCGGTGGCAATCCACCTACGAACACCGGGTCCGGTACAACCTGTCCGAGAGCGGTGTTCATCCGCTCACCGTGGGCGAGCTTCTCTCGTTCGCCGGAGGGGCCACCGACCTTCTTCCGGTCCGGCTCGGTTACGGCCAGTCAAACGGCAGCGACGAGCTGCGGGCGCTGATCGCGTCGTTGTATCCGGGTGCCTCGGAGCGCTCCGTGGTGGTCACCACCGGCGGCGCCGAAGCGAACTTCGTGGCCTTCTGGGAGCTGGCGGGCAACGGCGGACCCGCGGCGGTCATGCTCCCGAACTACATGCAGGTGCCGGGCCTGATCGAGAACTACGGAGGCGGGTTCACGCCCTACCGCCTGCGGGAGGAGGCCGGGTGGCGTCCCGACCTGGACCAGCTGGCGGCGGCGCTGGCGGGCGGGGCGGGGTTCATCGTGGTTACGAACCCCAACAACCCCACCGGAGTGGCGCTGACCCCGGCCGAGATGGACGACATCGTCTCCCTGGCCGAACGGCACGGCGCGTGGATCCTGGCGGACGAGGTGTACCGGGGAGCCGAGTTGGGGGACGATCCGGTTCCCAGCTTCCGGGAACGCTACGACAAGGTCCTCGTGACCCACTCGCTGTCCAAGGCGTACGGACTGCCCGGCGTGCGGCTCGGCTGGGTCGTGGGCCCGGACGAGGTGGTGGAGCGCCTCTGGGCCCGCACCGACTACACGACCATCGCTCCCGCTACCGTCTCCGACGCCCTCGCCTGCATCGCTCTTTCCCCCGATGTCCGGCCCCGCATTCTCGCGCGAACGCAGGCCATCATCCGCCGCAACGTGCAGGTGCTGGAAGAGTGGCTGGAGTTGCACGACGGACTGTTCAGCCACACCCGTCCCGACGCCGGCGCGATCTGCATGGTGCGTTACCGCGCACCCGTCGATTCGCGCGAACTGGCCGAGCGCCTGCGCGTGGAGCAGAGCCTGCTGGTGGTCCCCGGGGATCATTTCGGCGTCAAGGGCACCGTCCGCATCGGCTTCGGTCTCCCCGAGGGGGAGCTGGTCCAGGCGCTGGAACGACTGGGATCCGTGTTCGCGACGGCAGGTGCTGTGTAAAGCACGGTGGGATATACATACCAAAGTAGCGGGTGATTCATCCCGCGACTACCGCTCGGGAGTAGGGCGGAAGACGGGGCGGAGGGGGGCAACCCACTCTCATTCTCCAACCTCATTCTCCAACGACGGGACCGGTAGGCCAGAGAAGAGTGGGAAGCCCGTCGGGCGAGCGCGGGGAAGGGTCCCGGGCGACCGTACCGGAAGGGCATCACGCTGCTTCAGCCATGCCCCGGGGACGTCCGTTGAAGGCGCTCGAAGTCAGCCAGGGTGTCCGCGAGGAACTCGATTCTCGGATACGTCGAAGGCGTCACGCACGGCTATGCTCGCCACGGCACCACCACCCTGTTCGCCACCCTGGACGTGGCACAGGCCAGATCCTCGCCCAGTGCAAAGCGCGGCACCGCCACCAGGAGTTCCTGGGCTTCCTCCGGCACATCGACGCCAACGTCCCCCCCGGTCGCGACATCCACCTCGTCGTCGACAACTACAGCACCCACAAGCACACCAAGGTCAAACGCCGGCTCGCCGCCCGGCTTCGCTACCATGGCGGGACGGTCAGGGTTCGGCGTTAGTATAGGGCAGGCACACTCGTATATTGCGGGCCGGACGAGGACGACACGGGGTTGTCTTCCTGCCCGTGGTCCCGGTCGAAAGGGAGACAGGACCTTGAGACCGAACCGATTTACCCAGCCCGCCGCATGGCTGCTGGCGGATGCTGAACCACCGAGCGGGGGTGCTGGAGCCTCCGAAAAGGAGAGAAGAACCAATGAGAAGGAACCCGCTCTTGACGTTGGCGGCCGCCTTGATCGCGGCCACGATCGCCGCTTCGGCCGACGCCCAAGCGCGGAGGCCGCACTACGCCGACCTGACGCCCGAGCAGCAAGCGGCGAGGGTGAACGCCTACGCAGACGCGATCATTGCCGCGACGGGCAAGACGCGGCAAGACCGGAACATCCGGTTCCGAAACGCGAGCAGTTTGAAATGGGCATCAATGGATGAGAAGACCGACGAACGGGGGCGCAAGCTCGCGTTCGAGGCGCTGATCCGGGCCTACGAGGGCCAGGCGCAACCGGGGGTGACGCTGCAAATGATCGCGCTGGCCGGACAGCCTTTGCCCCCGGGCTGGCAACTGGGTGATTTGGTGGAGGGGCCGGGACTCGACTACGTCCGCCACATCTTCCAAACGGCGGAGTTGCCGCCGGGGCCGGAGGAGCGCGCCGAAATGGGCTTCTACGAGTCCGGCGACCTTATCAGATCGCCGTGGTGCCGGGCGGGCTTGGTGCTGTTCGGAGGAATCGGCGGCGAGGTGAACGAGGCATATGGCATACCGAAGGACAGGCAACGCGACCTCCTCGTGAATCCCGACACGCCCAAACCGGACCCGCCGCCCCAGAAGCTGTCGGAGGATGCCGCCAAGTGGTGGAACCGCTGCTGGGACGGGCGGTGAGAGCCGCCGGGCTCGTGAGAAAGCGGTTGACCCCCCGGCGGGACTTGAACCCGCAACCTTCCGTTCGGCAAACGGGCTCTCTGTCCGCTTGAGCTGCGAGGGGTTGGTCGCCAGCCCCCACCGGAGGCCACAACCTCCGGTGGGGGCGCTTCTTTTCCCCCTCCAACCCGCTGGAACCTACTCAAACGCTCGCTACTTTGGTATGTATATCGCTTCTCCACGGTTGACATTGTGTAAGTAAAGTGCGGTTTACATAGTGTCGACCGACCGGGAGCTCAGCCGTCGAGTTCCACCTCCTCGATGCAATCCGGCTCGTCGTAGCCCGCGCGGTTCACGGCCCGCGCCACGGGGTGCACCCGCAGTTCGGGGGGATCGCAACCGGCCAGGATGGCGTGCAGCGCACCGGGGGTGGTTCCACGCGCCAGCCAGTCGGTCCAGCAGGGCTCCGGGAGGATGACCGGGACCCGATGGTGCAGCCGGCGGATGGAGGCCGGGGCATCGCGGGTGAGGATCGAGAAGGTCGCGAGGGTGGCGCCGCCATCGCCTCTCCACAGGGCCCAGATCCCCGCCATGGCGAAGAGGGCGGAGCCCGGCCGGTGGATCCGGTACGGCTGCTTGCCGTCCGCCCGCGTCTCCCACTCGTAGAATCCGTCGGCCGGGACCAGGCAGCGACGGGCGACGAAGGCCTCGCGGAACGCGCTGCGGGTCGCGACGGTCTCCGACCTGGCGTTGATCATGCGGGCCCCCGCACGGGGGCTTTCGGCCCAGTGCGGCACGAGGCCCCACCGCATCGGCCCGGCGCGCCGTCCCTCACCGGCGGCGATCACGACGGGTGCGTCTTCGGTGGGCGCAATGTTGTAGCGGGGCACGTGACCGGCCAGCGACGGCGAGAGATCGGCGGAGAACTCCTCGGCGACCTCGCCGAGCTCAACCGTCAGCGTGAAGCGCCCGCACACCGCACCGAGTCGGAAGCCCGCGGACAAGACCCGCGCAAGATTCGAGCGGCAGTGCATCCGCGCCGGACCGCTTCGCCCACCCGGCCACACGGGCTACCCGCACACCGCCGACATCCCGGCCACCCTCGTGTGACGCCGCGCCCCCGTCCTGGCGGCCGCGATGTCCCTCACCACGAAAAACCCGTCCTCGCCCAGTTCCTGGTAGAGCGGCATGAGTATCCTGCCGCTCTTCGGCGCGACCACTTCGCCGTGCCGGTCATCGCCGATCACCACGCCCGCGCGTACCGGCTGGAAGTTGCGGAACCCGGGTCGGGTCACGTACCCGTCCTCCTCCTTGATCGGGTGCCGGTAGGTCATGTCCAGAACCTTCGGCAAGGCCCGGCACTCCCGCTCGAGCGCCATGTAGCCGAGGCAGGTCTCCGGCGCATCCGGATCCGCCAGCAGGCCTGCCGCGCGGACCGCCAGCCAGACCGCGCGCCCGGCCCTCACCCGCGCTTCGGGTTCCTCGTGCTGGCCGCTTTCGAAGACCGCGGTGACGTACCCGAGGCGATCCAGGTGGCAGGTGAGAGTCCCTTCCAGGTGCACGTTCAACTGCCGGATCATGGGAACGGGAATCGCCCCCACGAAGCGCCTGTGTTCCGGGCTGTCGGACGCCGTGCTGAAGGGGCCCCCGCCCCCCGAGGTGGAGTGGATGTCCAGAACGTACACCTGCCCCCGCTTGCGCGCGGACACGAGCTCGAGAATGCCGAGCATGCGCACCAGTTCCCGGTCCTCGGGCAAAGCGTCCGCACCCCCGGCTGCCCGCAGACGGTCCTGCGCGGCCGCGATCCGGGCGGGTGTCCAGGCCCGGTTCAGGTCGTAGGACAGGAAGCGCCGCCCGGCATCCAGCGCCTGCATGTTGCCCCTCACGGCCACGAAATCCCCCGCGAGGAGATGGCGGCGCGACTCGATCTCCGCGACGACTTCCTCCAGGGCCAGCACACCGGCGGGTTCATTGCCGTGCAGCCCACCCACGCAGAGGAGCAGTGGTCCACCCGCCGCTCCCTCCACCCACCCGATCACACCTTCCCGGCGCCTCCGGTCCATCGGTCCTCCGCTGCTCTTCTCTCCCATTCGGTGACTTGCCTCTCCACAGGTTCCGTGTTTCCAGTCCAGTCTAGTCTCCCTGCAACGCGTCTTCGAGCAGGTGATACGCCATCGGCATGTAGTCCGTCTCGCTCACCAGCCCCACGAGCTGGCCGTCCTTGACCACGGGCAGCGCCGAGACCCGATGCCTGCGCATCCGCTCGATGGCCTCCAGCGTGGGGGTCTCCGGCGTTACGGTCACCGGCTCCCGCTCCATCACCTCGCTTACGGGCATGTTCTCGACCTCCGTGCGGGTTCGCCCCTCCGACATGAGCCGCAGGATCGAACGGTAGGACACGATCCCGACCAGCCGGTGCTCGTTGTCCTCGATCAGGACATGGCGAATCTGGCGCACATGCATGAGGTACGCGACCATCTCCACCAGCTCATCCTGGTTGACGGTGGTCAGCGTCGTGGTCATGTACTGTTCGACCCGCATATAGTTGTGTTTCCACCCGCCGGCTTCGTTGAGTTCCGCGGGTTCCCACTGCGCGACGGGGATCCCGGCCTTCTGTTGGCGGACGGTGGCGGCGGTGAGCGCGGCCAGCCGCTCTCCCCGGGTGCCCGCGCGCTTCAGGTTGCCGTACGAGCGCAGCGCCCAGTCCGCGCCGGTAACGCGTGCCTTCACCCGTTCCTCGAACACGCCCAGATAGTGGTCCACGTCGCCCCCGGCTACCGGGTAGTCGCTCAACCCCTCCCTGGCGAGTGGCAGCAGGGTGTCCAGCAGCAGCCGGTCGGCCGGACCGCTGTCTCCGTCCAGCCAGGCCATGCCCGCCCGGAGTCCGAGGCGCGACGCCGCCAGGAAGTTCCCCTTGGCATCGTCGAAATCCATCCGCTCGGTGAGATCGGGCAACTGTTTCGCGACCCCGAGAACCGTTCCGATCCACATGACCAGGTTGGCCATCTCGTCCAGGGTCGTGGGGCCCGATGGGAGTGCGCGGCACTCGACCCGCAGATGCGGCTTCCCGTTGGAGATGCCGTAGCAGGGACGGTTCCAGCGATAGACGGTGCCGTTGAAGAGCTGCAGCGCCTGCAGCCTGGGCACGCCGCCTTCGTCGAGCACCGCGAACGGCTCTTCGTCGATGTCGGTGGCCAACAGAACGTTGAAGGTGGCGATGTCCTCCTGGAAGAGCTCCGTGACCGAACTCTCCAGCCAGCTCCCCCCGAAGCGCACCCGGGGGCTCATTTCGCGCATGTGGAGATCGGCGCCCCGCGTGTCCAGCGACTGCTGGAACAGCGCGATCCGGGTCTCGGCCCAGAGCCTGCGACCGAAGAGCAGGGGCGAATTGGCGCAGGCCGCGAGGATCGGCCCGGTGACCGCCTGGGCGACGTTGTAGTAGTGGGCGAACTCCTCGGCCGAGACCTGCAGGTGGATCTGGGCGCTCGTGTTGCACGATTCGAGCATCACCGAATCATGCTCGATGATGAGTTCGTCGGTTCCCCGGATCCGCAGCCGGAAGGCGCCGGAGCGGGCGGCGTGCATGGCTTCGTTGAGGGCGTAGTAGCGCGCCCTCGGCGTGATGTTGTCCAGCGAGAGGTCCGACTTGGTGAGCGTGGGCAGGATGCCGGTGAGGATGACTTCGCAGTCGTGCCGCCGCGCCGCCTCGCGCACGCGGGCCACGTAGTCGTCCAACTCCGCGTGCATGTCGCGGAAGCACGAGCCTTCGAGGACCCTGGGAGACAGGTTCGCCTCGAGGTTGAAGCGGGCCAGCTCCGTGGTGAAGGGATCGTCGTTCAGATCCTCCAGCACCTCCACGGCCACGGGGGCCGGCCTCCAGGCCTCGTCGACCAGAAACAGCTCCTGTTCCGCGCCGAAGCGGCGGATTCCGGTCTCGATCATGCCGTCGGCGAGCAGCCGCTCCAGCGCCTGCAGGTCTCTGAGCAGCGCGCGCGTAAATGTGCGGATCGCCTCGGGCGACCGTTGAGGTACAACGTCGACACCCATGTTTCCCTCCGGGGCTTCACCGGGAACGAGGCTCGTCCCCCGTTGTCAGGGTGTGAGTTTACCGCGGACTATCCGCCCGCCGAAAGGTCGCGATGTCCTCGAGGGGTTTTTTCGTGATCGCGGGCACCCGGGCGTCCTCCGCTGGATAGCCAGTGACCAGGAGCAGAAAGGGCCGCTCGTTGGACGGCCTGCCGAGTATCTCGTTCAGGAAGTTCATCGGCGACGGGGTGTGGGTCAGCGTGGCCAGGCCGACATGGTGGAGCGCGGTGATGAGAATGCCGGTGGCGATGCCCACGCTCTCCTGCACGTAGTAGTTCTTCACCCTGCCCCCGTCCGGCCGCACCATGTAGCGCTCGGCGAAGATGGCGATCAGGTAGGGCGCGGTCTCGAGAAACGGCTTGTGTTCGTCGGTGCCCAGGGCCGCCAACGCGTCCAGCCACTCCTGCGGGGCGCCGCCGCGGTAGAAGGCGCGTTCCTCACGTTCGGCCGCGACGCGGATACGCGCCTTCACCTCCGGATCCGAAACGACTACGAAGTGCCAGGGCTGGTGGTTGGCTCCGCTGGGCGCCGTTCCAGCCGCCCGGATGCACTCCTCGATCACCTCGCGGGGGACCCGCCGGTCGCTGTACTCCCGTACCGTCCGCCGACGGGCGACCCGCTCCCGGAAGGCCGCGGCCCGCCCCACCATCTCGGGCGCGGAATACTCGATGTACGAGTCGAGAGGGATGAACCGGGGTTGCGCCAACGGCACTCAGCCGCCGCCGTTCAACCGCATGAACACTCCGACGAAATCCCGGCCGTCGCCCATGGCCTTGACCACCCGCGCCGGGGGCAGATCGAGGACGCGGGAGAGAAAGCGTACGTTCACCAGCCCGACGACCTCATCGTCGGAGAGGGGGATCTCGCTCCACTCCGAGGCCGAGCGGGCGTTGAAGCGCTCGTACACGGCCTTGAGGAAGCCGGCGGACCCGTCGATGGGAACGTGGAAGTCGCCGGCGTGCACCGAATAGCCCCCCGCGATCTCCATCCAGCCGTCACCGCGGCGCCGCCGGGCCACCACGACATCGGGCGAGACACCGGCCCGCTTCGACAGGTGCAGGACCACGGGGATCTCGATGACGGCCACACCCCCGCGGGAAAGCACCAGCACCTCGCTTCTGGACGTCCCGAAGTGCTGGCCCACTGCGCGCAGGAACGCCATCTCGTCCGGGTCGCCCCCCGTTCCGCCCTGTCCCCGCACGCTTCCGGGAGCCAACGCGAAGAGCAGCGTCCCGCCGAGAAGAAACCTGGTTGCGAACCGCATGGATTTCCCGTGGACCGAGTTGCGAGCAGCCTGTGGAGGCGATCCCCACGGCAACCGAGCGGCGACGAATCCGTGCCGGACCGCTTCGCTCACCTGTTCACAATGTAACAACAACCCTGGCAACCGGACGCCCTGGCCGCCGAAGGGTCACCGCATCCGGGTTCTCTTTTCCAGTCGAGGACCCGGAGTCCGTTGATGAATCCGCGCGAGCACCGAGAGCGGCGAGGGGCGATGCGCCGGCTCCTATCCGGAGGCTCCTCGCTTCAGCGCCCTCAGTGCTCGCTTGCGGGCCGCCAGGACGGGCGACGAGTCGTCCCCATCGGCCTCGCGGAAGATCTCGGTAAGCACACCACCGATCGACCGCACCCGCTCCGTCAACCGGTCCGGATCGCGAATTCCCCGCTCCATCAGTCCGAAGGCCATCGCACCGCCCCCGTTGATCACGTAGTCGGGCGCATAGAGGATCCCCCGGCGCCGCAGCCGCTCCGCGTCCTCGGGGACCTCGAGCTGGTTGTTGGCGGAGCCGGCCACGATTCGGCAGCGAAGGGCGGGAATGGTCCGTGCGTTCACGGTCGCACCGACGGCGCACGGGGCGTACACGTCGCATGCGGCCTGGTAGACGGCACCGGCTTCGACGGTGGCGCCACCGCATTCGCGCGCCACCGCGTGGGCCAGGCCGGCGTCGACGTCCGAGGAAATCACCCTCGCCCCCGACGCGCTCAGCAGCCGTGCCAGCGGCCTCCCCACGTCGCCCACGCCCTGGACGAGCACCGACTTCCCGGCCAGGTCGGGCGTGCCGTCCTGGTGGCCGATGGCGGCTTCGATCCCCGCGTGCACTCCTGCCGCGGTGAAGGGCCCGGGGTCGGGGGCCGCTCCTCCGTCGTGAATCCCGGCAACGTAGGGAGTAACGGTGGAGAGGAAGGTCATGTCCTCGGGGGTCGTGCCCATGTCCTCACCCACGCCATAGCCCCCGTTGAGCGCGTTCATGAGGTGGCCGAGCCGGGTGAAGAGGCGGCGGCGCGGTTCTCCCTCGACCGGCCCGGGGACCGCCAGTACGGACTTGCCGCCGCCGTACCCGAAGTCCATCGCGGCCCACTTCCAGGTCATCCCCTCCGCCAGGCGCATGGCGTCGCGGAGCCCGGCCGCGGGGGAGCGGTACGTACGCAGGCGGCATCCCCCGGTCGGCCGCCCCAGCGTCGCGTCGTGAAGCGCGATGAAGATCCAGCTTCCCGTTTCACGGTGGCGGGACACGGCCACGCCCAGGCCGTCCCACTCCTCGATCAGCGACTGCAGTCCTTCACTCACCGCCGGCTCTCCTTTCTCGCGCCGGGGCGGTCCTCCCTGCGGTAGACGAACCGCAGCCCCGACCAGTTCCTGTCGATGGCACAGATCTTGTTGTCGACCAGACCGCCTCCCAAGCCGGCCCGCCGCACATCCGCCTCGCGGATGTCGCTAGCCAGCGCCCCGCTCAGCTTCGGCCACGCCAACCACAGGCCACCGTTCCACCTCAGCAGCGGGCGGACGCGCCCGAGCACCCCCTCAAGCGCCCCCAACTCCGGCAGGAAGACGATGATGACATCGTAGCTCCACGCGCCGGTGAGTCCGAGGTCGACGGTCACGGCGGGACCCGGGTCCACCAGTTCCGCGAATCCCGCGGGAGCACCTTCCCACCCGATCCGGTGCCCCTCGCGGATGCCCAGCTTCTGCGCCAGCGGCGTACCCGAGTATCCGGCCATGCCCATAAGTTACCTTCCTGCCCCGTAACCCACTTGACAGCGGCCACGCCGAAGCGGCAGCCGCCCTCGCGCGGCTCCGGCAGCCTCCCCGGGCCGCCCCCCTCACAAGAACCGGAAGGGCCACGCCATGGAATGGATTGCGAACCCCGAGGCCTGGATCGCGCTCGCCACCCTCGCCGCGCTGGAGATCGTCCTCGGCATCGACAACATCATCTTCATCTCGATCCTGGCGGACAAGCTGCCCAAGGAGAAACAGGCGAGCGCCCGGCAACTGGGCCTCCTGCTGGCGATGGCGACCCGTCTGGCCCTCCTCGGCACCATCAACCTGATCATGAAGCTCACGGCACCGCTCTTCAGCTTCCTGGGACACGCCTTCTCCGGACGCGACCTGATTCTCGTGATCGGCGGGCTCTTCCTGCTCACCAAGGCGACGCGCGAGATACACCACCGGCTCGAAGGGGAAGACGAACACGCGGCGAAGGCGAAGGCCGCGAGCTACGGAGCCATCCTGCTCCAGATCGCCGTGATGGACATGGTCTTCTCTCTCGACTCGGTGATCACCGCCGTGGGTCTGGCGGACGACTTCGCCGTGATGGCCATCGCGATCGTGCTGGCGGTGGTCGTGATGATGCTGTCCGCGAACGCGGTCTCGCGTTTCGTCAACGACCACCCCACCGTGAAGATGCTCGCCCTGAGCTTCCTGCTGCTCCTCGGCATGACCCTGGTGGCGGAGGGCTTCGGCCAGCACATCGCCAAGGGCTACATCTACTTCGCCATGGGCTTCTCGATCTTCGTCGAAGCCCTCAACCTGCGGGCCCGCAGGGGGCAGCCGGTCCAGTTGAGACAGCCGCCGAGAAAACCCGTCACGGCCGAACCGCCCGGCGGGTCCTGAGGAACGCGCGCGGAGTCCCTGGACAGAGCCGCCCGGGCACCGAGAGCGTTGAAGGTCCCGAGGAGCGCGCGCAATGCCGTGGCCGGTCACGCCGTGGGATGAGCGCCGACGCGGGAAGTACGCCCGAGAGGATTCGAACCTCTGGCCTCTGCCTCCGGAGGGCAGCGCTCTGTCCAGCTGAGCTACGGGCGCATGGAGGAGTAATGATCCACGAGCGTTGATCACCGGTCAAGCCCGGGGGGGGCCGGCAACAAGGGGGGACCGGCTACACC
>CAZTOF010000490.1:0-1934 GCA_964615515.1 uncultured Gemmatimonadaceae bacterium | reverse complement strand
GGACGTGGTCGCCGTGCACGACGCGGCCCGCCCCTTTCCGCCCCCCGCCGTGATCGACGCGTGCATCGGCTTGGCGGCGGCGGGGTGCGGGGCCGTGGCGGGGATCCCCGCGATCGACACCGTCAAGCGGACGGACGAGGCCGGCAGGATCGTCGAGACCCCCTCCCGTGAGACGCTCTGGTACGCGCAGACTCCGCAGGCCTTCCCCCGTGAACTCTTCGCACGCGCCGTGGCGCACTGCCGCCGAGCGGGGCTCTCACCCACCGACGATGCCTCGATGGTCGAGCTGCTGGGGGCGGAGGTGCGGATGGTCCCCGCTTCCGGCACGAATCTCAAGATCACCCGGCCCGCCGACGTCGTGATCGCAGAAGCATTTTTTGCACAAGGACTTGTGTGACATCGTATGCGAAATCGCTCGAAGAGGCGCGCCGCCGTCTCGAGCAGGGCGAACTCATCGTTCATCCGACCGAGGCGGTGTACGGCTTCGGCGGGTTCCTGGACGCCGTCCCGCTGGATCGCCTCCGCAGGTTGAAGAGGCGGCCGAGCGCGGGCTTCATCGTCCTCGTCCCCTCGGCAGAGAGCGTCGCGGACCTTCTCGACACGGCGGGCCTCGCCCTGGCGCGGACCTTCTGGCCCGGTCCCCTCACGCTGGTCGTGGACGACCCCCAAGACCGTTTCCCGCCCGGCGCGAAGGCCGCCGACGGCACCCTGGCGGTGCGGGTTCCGGGTCACCCGCTGACGCTGCAGCTCCTGCGGGACGCGGGCCGGCCGATCACCTCCACCTCGGCGAACCGCCCCGGAGCGCCTCCGGCCCGGGAAGCCGACCAGGCGCGGAAGGAGGCGCTGGCATTCGGAACGGAGCTGTTCGCTCTCGACGCCGGCCCGCTTCCGGGGGGCGCTCCGTCGACCCTGGTGCGCCTGGGAGCGGATTGTCCCGAATTGATACGGCAGGGCCCGCTCGACGTGCTAGAATTGAGTCGGGTCACGGGTCTGCCGCTCTCCGCGCCCTCCGGCGGTGGAGGAGGGGAGCGGGCAGGCGGCTGACGGCGAGCGAGGCGATTCCGAGTGGTCGCGTCGCCGGTCGAATGCCGGAGGATCTCGTCCACGGGTTGCCACGGAGTCGCCGCGTCTTGCACATCACCTTCGTCTGCACGGGAAACACCTGCCGGTCACCGGTCGCGGAGGCGATCGCGCGCCGGGCCATCGCCGAGAGGGGGATGGCGGGCGTAACCGTGGGCTCGGCCGGGACGGCGGCGATCGAGGGTGCTCCCGCCAGCGAGGGGGCGCGCCGCACGGCGGCCGAGGCGGGCCTGAGTCTCGACGGGCACCGGAGCGCGCCCCTCACTGAGGAGGTCGTGGCCGCGTCGGCCCTGGTTCTCTGCATGGACGGATCCCATCTCCGGCGGGCGCGGGAACTGGGTGGTGGGCACGGCTGCCGCCTGCTCGCGGATATGGCGGGCGAAAGCGGCGAGGTAGGGGACCCCTTCGGGGGGTCGGACGAGGTCTACCGCGCCACCTTCCGGGAACTCCAGCGACTGGTGCACGGCGCACTGGGAAATGTAAAGTATGCATGACATATTGTAATGTTGACTTTACATGGTGGGCACCGTGACCGGGGCGGGGAGGTCGCGGCCCGCGACGTACGCCGTGCTGGGCGATCCGGTGGCGCACAGCCTTTCGCCCGCGATCCACAACGCGGCATTCCGCGCCGCCGGGCGAAATGCGGTCTACGCGGCGCGGCGAGTGTCGGGGGAGGAGTGCGGACCGGTGCTGCGCGCGCTGGCGCTGGGCGGGGGAGGGGGGAACGTGACCGTCCCGCACAAGGAGCGGGTCCTGCCTTTTCTGGACCGGCGTACGGGTGCCGTCGCCGCCACCGGCGCGTGCAACACGTTCTGGGCGGAGGACGGGGAAGTGTGGGGGGACAACACCGACGT
>CAZTOF010000489.1:0-4169 GCA_964615515.1 uncultured Gemmatimonadaceae bacterium | reverse complement strand
CGGCGTTCGACGTCACGCCGCACGTTTTCGTCGCCGGTATCATCACGGAGCACGGCATCTGCCGCCCGCCGTACACCGAGAGCCTGCCGGCGGCCTGCGGGCGGGCGGCGCAGGAAGCGCAGGAAGCGTGATGGCGACCATTCTCGGCATCGAGACCTCGTGGCGGGTGGGGTCGGTGGCGCTGGCCATCGACGGCTCGGTCGTCGCACGACGCTTTCTCACGACACCCGCCGCCCACGCGTCCGGGCTGATCCCGGCGATCCGGGAGGTTCTGGAGGACGCGGGGGCTTGCCTCGACCGGCTGGCCGGCGTCGCGGTCGGAGCCGGACCGGGCTCGTTCACGGGTGTCCGCATCGGGGGGGCGGCGGCCAAGGGGCTCGCGGCGAGCCTGGGCGTGCCGTTGTACGCAACCTCGAGTCTCCGGGCCGCCTCCCGTGCCGAGGAGGCGCTGGACGCCGTTTCCGACCTGCCGCCGGAGCTTCGCGGCGAGCGTGTTCCGCCGGGACGGGGAGGCGGCGGGCGACTTCCGGCGAGCGACCGGCGCGAACACCGGTACGTGCTCCTGGACGCCCGCCGCGGACGCGTGTACGGGGCCGGCTACGATGTGGGCGCGAACGGTCCCGTCCAGGTCACCGCGCCGCACGGAGGCACCGTCCTGGACGTCATCAACGGACGGCCGCCGCGGGGAACGGTGTTCATGGGCGACGGCGCGCTGGCGCACCGGACTCTCCTTCACGCGGCGGGCTACCGGACGCGCTCCCGTCCCGCCGGCGTCCCCGTTGCCGATGCGGTGTTGTCGTGCTGCGCCTGGGAGCCCGTGGACGCCGCCTGTTGGGAGCCGCAGTACGTGCGGCCGTGGCGCCCCGGATAAAGCGGTCCTCTGCGTGCGCCCGGACTCAAGTGCCGCGGTTGCGTCGGCCCCGGCGCTCCAGCGGGTCCCTGGCAGCCCGTGGACAAAATCCCCCCGGCATTCGAGCGGCGATGCATCCGGGCTGGTCGCTCCGCTCTACCGTTTCGCGATGTAAAGACAACATTACATTATGTCAATCACAGTATACATTTGGTGACTCCTCTGCTTCGCTCTGCGTTGCTCCTCGGGCGAATAGCCCTGCTATTCCCCTTTCGTCGCGCCTTGCCAGCCCGACAGAGCGCCCGAAGCACGAATCCCGGCAGGAAGTCACGTAAAGTCAACCGGGACTGCACGATCTGCGTTTCCTGCCCTGTACTCGACTCTGCTGGACCGTGCCGCGAAAGCGGGAAAACCGGAACCGATTGGCGGGAATCCAGGCGGTCGTCAACGTGGTCGCTGGCCTACGACGGAGCACCGACCCCAACAGGCTTCGACGAGTAATCGATGTGCCCTTGACGGGGAGACGATGGAACTCCAGAACCTGCCTGCTCATCAGTACAATGCGCGCAGCCGAACGACGTACTGAACGCCGAGTTCATCCTCAGCGACGGCAGTCACTGTTCCTGCGCCGAATACCGGGAATGGCCTGTTCTTGATGGGTACAGGTGACACGACGGGGCCAAGGTAGCGACCCATCTTGTCGAATACCTCCCAGACATGTCTGGGGGTTACGTCTCTCGTGACCCAAATCCAACCGTTCGCGTCCACCCGGAAACCGCCAAACATACTCCTATATCTTGGTAGGGCACTGGCCGCCACGTCGTGAGCGTCAGCGATGCTGTCTCGCTCCCGGCCCTCCAGTCTGGACGGCGAACGATCCAGACGCACTGTCCGAACAGTGTCTCCGTCGAACGTCGTCTCGTGCAGTTCGAACACCGACGTGTTAGCAAGCCACAGGTGTCCTTCGCTGTCCACGGCCCACTCAATCGAGGGTGACTCGGGGACAGGAAAGAGCATCGTGAGGTTCCCGTCCGCCTTCGTTACCATCTCGGCCTGGAGCTGCGGGACCCGTGCGGTGTCGAGCGGTATAAGCTGGTGGCCCCTGCCGAACTTCACGATGTGATGCTCGGCGGGGTTCCACCAGTGCAACGCACGGCCAGCATCCACCGTTAGCCGCCAAGGCAAGCTGGCAGCTGCGGAGGGCCTCAGCGAGTGGGTCGTGCGAACGCTCCCTGCCGAATCGAACGCTGTCAGCCGGTAACTGACCGCATCCATGGCCCATAGGAGCCCAGGAGGCTGCGCAGCGATACCGGCCAGCATGCGGAACTCTCCCGGTCCATCCCCTCTCCGTCCGAACGTCCGAATGCACTCTCCATGTGCGTCAAAGACGCGGATTTCGTTCGCTTGAAGGTCCGCTACGTAGATTCGCCCCGCGTCATCCACGGTGATAGAAAACGCTTGGCCAAAGGCGTCGCAGGCCCCGTTCACGGATCCGATACGCAGTTCCTCCACAAGACGGGGAAGCTCGCCGCTCTTGAGACTCGGCATGTCGGGGCTCGTGACAACGACTCTACCCCCGGCCAATGTGTCCACACGCACCGATTCGACGGAGAAGCCGTCGTCGCACGCCACCGACCAAGCAAAAGTGGCAAGGATCGCTCCTGTGCCAGCCATCCCGGCCGTAGCACCCCCAAGAGCCTCCGAGTCAGAACGCCGTGGAAACACGACCCAGCCGAGCCAGTGCCGGACAGTCCCAATCGGCTGGACTGCCGACGGGAGCTTCCGTGGCAGGTCGGAGCGTCTTTTCCGGGCGCTGGACTCGCTTGAACGTAACCACAAGCTGCTTTCCGCCGCGTTCCACATCCACTCGATAATCGGTTCCCTCTCCACCCCGAAATGGATCGTCCTCCCGTGCGTCCCGACCGTTGACCTTGAGCAAGAGATCACCCGGCTCCAACCCGGCGTAGTGAGCCGGGGAGCAAGGCACCACACTCCGCACCACGGGCGGACGGCGCTTTTCGAGTGGTTCAATCATCGGATCGGGAACATTCCAACCGACCCCGATCCAAGTGCGAAGGCCGATAGAATCCGGTGGCACTCCTATTTCCTGCCCTCGGGCGTGCGCCGCGGTGACCGCCGCCAAGAGACCGCTGACCATCACGGCGCGAAACGCGATTCTACTCTGCGTAGAAGACATTGCCGCACTGGATATCTCTGATCGAGACACTGGTCTCGCCGGTCCTGTTGTTCGTCACGCATCGGAGTATGCCTCTTCCACCGGCCGCACCGCATTTCGCCCTGATCTTGCTCCGGCCCCATTCCTTGTCCTCCTCGGTGCACTTCGGAACTCCTGGTGGACACACGATGTCCGCTTCTGGAATGGGGGCAGCGTGTCCGCTGGTGCTGCCCAGGGAGACTGCGACGAGCCCGGCAACGACGCTCGCTCGCCGAAGAATCCGGAGGTTGAGGTCCGCGATGGTCGTCTTCCCGAAGACCATCCAGAACGTGATGACGAGCCCTACAAGGGCCAGTGAAGCTACAATAAGCATGCCGTCCTCCATTGGTTGGCTGTGCCGGACTGAATCCCCGCGTGGGATCCACCGGGTGGTACCAAGTTCCATCTCCGCCCTCGAAACGCAAGCAAGGATGGCTGAAGAGAGGAATGTCCGGGTTGGCCGAGGACTGATCCGCTACCGGCGAAAGTGGATTCAAGTTGTTGTCACAGCGTCACTTGTGGCAATCTCCAGAGGTCCTGCAGCCGGGGCGCACTCCGACTCCAACCGCCCCGTACCGCCTCCGTCCGCCGGTCTCACCACCCCCGGCGAGCACCGGAGCGCCCGGAGGAATCCCACATCCGGCGGGCTCCACCTGCCTCGCACGCTCTGCCAGCCGAGTGGTACCGACGCCCCCGAATTCCCCACAACCAAGTCTGCCTCGTCTATCCGGGCGGAACGATTGCGATCCGATTCGACCTACCGGACGAGCCCCCAACCCTTTGATGGTTGTCCAGCTCTTCGACTTACAGCCGCGCTGGAGTGTGAAAACGACGCGGGGGGTCGTTTCACACTTTGGCCCTCCGGCGATGCACACCGGCCTCCCGTCTATCCGCTTGCGTGGCAACGTTTTGCGGCCAGCCCGCCCGGTTGCCCGTGGCGCACCAGCGGCGGAGGCCGTGGCGGGAGCGACCCCCCAGTCCAAGGGCCTGGTACGGGTTCGGGGCGAGGTGGAAATTCACACCTCGCCCCTTCCCTCCTGGGGTCGCTCCCGCATCAACAATCCCTGGCGGGAAGGCCATCCGAACGCCGCTGTGGGCGCGGCG
>CAZTOF010000488.1:0-3170 GCA_964615515.1 uncultured Gemmatimonadaceae bacterium | reverse complement strand
GCGGCTACACCCCCCCGGCCGTGACCGCCATCCGGGCCGCCATCGCCCCCACCCTCGACGGCCGCCTCGACGACGCCGTCTGGCGGATCGCGTCCCCGGCGACCGGGTTCCGCCGCGCCCGTCCCGGCGACGGGAACCCCGCCGGCGAGAGGACCGAGGTGCGGGTCGCGTTCACCGCTGACGCACTCTACGTCGGGGCCCGCATGTACGCCCGCGACCCGGGCCAGGTCTCGCGGCTGCGCGGGCGGCGCGACTCGTTCATGCAGTCGAACGACCAGTTCCAGGTGCAGATCGACTCCTACCACGACCACCGCACCGCCTTCGTCTTCGGCGTCACCCCCGCCGGGGGCCGCAACGACCTCGTGGCCCCCAACGACGGCTACCAGGGGATCGACTCCGGGTGGGATCCGGTGTGGGACGCGGCCACCCGGGTCGATTCGCTCGGCTGGGTGGCCGAGATGCGGATCCCCTTCTCCCAGCTGCGCTTCGGCGACGACGAGCACCAGGTGTGGGGGATCAACTTCCGCCGCGACATCTTTCACCTGGGCGAGGGGGTCACCTGGAGCTGGCGGCCGCCGACCGAGCCGGGCTGGACCTCGCAGTTCGGGCACCTGCTCGGACTGGAGGGGATCCGCAGGCCCGCGCGGCTGGAAATCATGCCCTACGGGGTCACCCATGCGACGTACGACCAGCGCGCCGACCCGGCCAGCCCCTTCGACGACGGGTCGGTGACCGGCGCCACCGTGGGGGTCGACCTGAAGTACGGTCTGACCGGCGGCCTCACCCTCGACGCGACCTTCAACCCGGACTTCGGCCAGGTCGAGGCGGATCCGGCGGTGGTGAACCTCTCGGCCTTCGAGACCCGCTTCGAGGAGCGGCGCCCGTTCTTCGTCGAGGGGTCGGGACTCTTCGGCTTCGGCGGGCTGGAGGGCCTCAACTTCTTCTACTCGCGCCGCGTCGGGCAGCGGCCGGCGCTGTCGGCATACGGGATGGGCACGTACGTGGACCAGCCGCGCGCCTCCACCATCCTCGGCGCCGCCAAGATCACCGGCCGCACCGAGTCCGACCTGGTCGTCGCCTTCATGAACGCGACCACGCAGCGCGAGATGGCCAGATACGCCGACGGCGCGGACATGCCCGTCGGCGAAACCCCGGTCGACCCCCTCTCCAACACGACCGCGCTCCGGATCCGGAAGGACATGCGGGAGGGGAGCAGCTTCATCGGCGCGATCGCCACCGGGGTCGTGCGCGACCTGGACGACGAGGTCTTCAACGGCCTGCGGAAACGCGCCTTCACCGGCGGCGTGGACTTCCTGCACCGGTTCCGGAACCGCACCCATTCCGTGCAGGGCTGGTTCGGAGGCACGTACGTGCGGGGAGACACGCTCGCGATGTTGCGCGCCCAGACGTCGCCCGTGCGCTACTACCAGCGCCCCGACCAGGACTACGCGGAGATCGACCCCGGGCTCACCGCGATGACTGGGTACGCGGGGGAAATCGGGCTCGGCAGGATCGCGGGCGAGTGGACCTGGGGCGTCGAGGGGAGTGTCGTGTCACCCGCGTTCGAGATGAACGACGCGGGGTTCCAGACCGTGGCCGACCTTGTCGCCTTCTCGGGGGGAGGGGGACGGCGCTGGTCGCAGCCCGGCAGGTTCTTCCGCAACGCGAACGTCAACCTCTACTTCGCCGAACGGCGCAACTTCGGCAACCAGATCCTGCATCGCGGCCTCCACCTGAACTCGGGCGGGCAGACCAACGGCTTCCGCAGCTTCCGGCTGCGGGCGAACTACGGCTTCCGCAGCCAGAACACACGCGCCACCCGGGGCGGTCCGGCAATCCTGCTTCCGGCCAAGTGGGACGGGAACCTGTGGTGGAGCGGTGACGGGCGGAACGCCGTCTCGGGCGGGATCTACCTCTCGTACGGCCGTGACGAGGAGGGATCGTACTCGGCCGCGGTCGCGCCCAGCATCCGGGGACGCGGCCAAGGATGGTTCAGCTGGAGTCTTTCGCCCCGCCTTAGCGGGAGCAGGTCGGCGGCCTTCTACGTCGGCCAGGTCTCCGATCCGCTGGCCGGACCCACCTACGGCACCCGCTACCTCTTCGCTGGCCTCGAACGGGCGACGCTCAGCATGACCGCAAGGATGGACCTGGCGCTGACTCCCCGCATGACGCTCCAGGTCTACGCCGAGCCCTTCGTGTCCACCGGCGACTACGAGGACTTCAGCGCGCTGAAGACGGGCGGGACGTACGACTTCCTGCGCTACGGCGAGGAAGGGTCGACGATCGCGCGGGACGGCGATTTCTACATCGTGGACGCCGACGGCCCCGGTCCGTCCAGGCCCATCCCGTTCCACGACCCCGATTTCCGCGTGCGCTCGTTCCGCAGCAACGTGGTGCTCAGGTGGGAGTACCTGCCCGGTTCGACCCTGTTCGTCGTCTGGACGCAGGACCGGGCCGGACAGATCCGTGACGCCCACGCCGAATGGGCCCGTGAAATGCGGGACCTGTTCGATGACCCGATGAAGAATGTGCTGCTGGTGAAGGCGAGCTACTGGCTGAACTTCTGAGCGGGGGACGGGGGACGGACCAGGGCTGTGCTTGAGCGCGCTGTAGGCGTATCTACAGAGCTACCGCAGCCGGATCAGGAGCCCGGAGCCCCCGACATGATGGTCGTCACGTGCAGGTTGAGTCTGTGGTTGACCCGCAGGCCGAAGACCCCGTCGGTCGAAAGGGTCCCGCGCGGCCCGGACCAGACCTGCTCGCCGTTTACGAAGAAGCGCAGTTCGTCGCCCTCGGCCTCCAGCGCCAGGACGTTCCTGGCCGTGTTGGCGTCTTCCGGCTTGGTCGCGAACGACACGATGGCCGCGTGGGGGGTCCAGTTCCGCACCACGGCGGTGGCCGTGCCGGAACGCGTCTTCACCAGGAATTCCCCGCCCTCGCGCAACAGGAAGTAGGTGTAGTGCTGGCCGGGTCCCTGCAGGTCGCCGCCGCCCACGAAGAAGCCGAAGGCCTCGCGCCGCCCCTCGGGATCGAAGAGGTAGGTCTCGGACTCGATCCGGAAGTCGCCCGCGGCGACCGAATCGGGGTGCCAGGCGATGAGCGCGGGGCCGGTGGTGATGTGGAGGCCGGGCGGCATGGCGACCTGCAGGGACCCGGCCAGCACTACACCT
>CAZTOF010000487.1:0-2010 GCA_964615515.1 uncultured Gemmatimonadaceae bacterium | reverse complement strand
TCAACGTGTTCGGCGGACTCGAGTTCTGGCACGGGCGTCGTAACGACATCATGCCGGCGGGAAGCGCGCTGCAGTTGCCGATCCCGGCCGCCGACCTCGAGGTGCTGCAACGGGACATCTACACCTTCGGTGGGGGCGAGGCGAGTTCGGCCGGCAACCCCATTCCGCCTTCGATGGTGCCGGGGAGTCTCGAAGCCGCGCTGGAGCGGGCGGCCTACTCGCTGGCGCGTCTGCAGCGGGGCCTGAGATCCGAACAGCGGGCGGCGAACGCCGATCTCGTCGTGCGTTAGCCTGTCCCGCGGAGTTTCCGTCCGGGGCGCGCCTTTGGGCGGCCCCCGAGCCGGAAGAAGAGGCCACCGGGACCCCCGGTGGCCTCTTCGCATCCGGGCTCGGTCGTGTCAGAAAGGGCGCACTTCGGACGTTCCCTCGTTGTGTGCCGCTCGTTCGCGGCACTAGTGTACGGTCACGGTATTCCGGCGACGCTACACCGGCTTCGTGCCATGAAGAGGGCCCCGAGCAAGATCACAGAGGTATACATGAGACCGAGAGCCCCGCACTTTCTTGCAATATGCGCAATTCTGATCGGCCTGGCGGGTGCGTCCGCCACCGGGTGTGTGGACCTGAGCGTCGGGCCGACGGTTCCGGCCGTCGATTCGATGGAAACCACCGGACTCGACGAGCCCGGCAACACGAATCCGGGGAACTAGTGTAGTGTCGCAGGATTTCTGCGACACTACACCAGAGGCTCGGGCGCCGGGCGCGCCCTGAAGGGAGCGAGCGCGGGATCTCCCCGTTCGGACACCCCGCTGCGGGCGGTGGCCCTCGGGATGGGGTCGAATCTCGGCTCTCGCATCGACCATCTGCGCGACGCGGCGCGGCGTCTGACGAAGACCGTGCTGGTCGATGCCCGGTTCTCCCGCGTCTATGAGACCACACCCGCGTACAACCTGGACCAGCCCGGATACCTGAACGCCTGTTGCATCGGCTGGACACGTCTCGAACCCGGTGCGCTGCTCGGCTCGCTCAAGCAACTCGAATCGCAGGCGGGGCGGGACATGGATGCGCCGAGGTTTTCCTCCCGCCCCCTCGACCTCGACATCCTGCTCTACGCGGACGAGGTTGTGGAGACGCCGGACCTGACGATCCCGCACGCCGCGCTTGCGGAGCGGGCCTTCGTTCTCCAGCCGCTGGCGGAGATCGCCGCTGCGTGGCGACACCCCGTGCTCGGGCGCTCGATCGCAGGCCTGGCGGCCCGCGTCGATCGAGGGGGCCTGACGGCCACGGAGTTGCGTCTGGCGAAAGCTCCTGACGGAGGCCCATGAGCCGCAGGACTCTGGATGTCCAGGTCACCGGAGGCGGGGACTACCCGATTCAGATCGGACCGGGCCTGCTCGGCGATGTGGCATCGTTGTGCCGCGGATACGCGCCGGCGCACCGATACGCCGTGATCTCGGATTCGCAGGTCGCGCGTCTATACGGCGAAGGCGTCGTTTCCCGCTTGCGGGATGCGGGTCTCGCCGCCGACCTGTTCCCGTTCCCGGCGGGCGAGTGGAACAAGAACCGGGAGCAGTGGTCGGCGGTCAGCGACCGGATGCTCCACGCGGGGCTGGGCCGCGACTCGGCCGTCGTCGCGCTGGGAGGCGGCGTTGCGGGCGATCTGGCCGGGTTCGTCGCCGCGACGTACATGCGAGGCGTCCCCGTCATTCAGGTGCCGACGACGTTGCTGGCCATGCTCGACAGTTCCGTCGGAGGAAAAACCGGCGTCGACACCGAAGCGGGGAAGAACCTGATCGGCGCCTTTCATCACCCTTCCGCCGTGCTCATCGACACCGCCGTACTGGAAACGCTGCCGCGTCACCACCGCTGCGCCGGCCTGGCGGACGCCGTGAAGACGGCCGCGATCCTCGACCCGGACCTGTGGGACTGGATGAGGGCGAGTGCTTCGGCGCTGTCCGCCGGAGATGCGCCCGCGTCGGCCGAGCTCATCGAGCGCGTCGTGCGGCACAAGGC
>CAZTOF010000486.1:0-6260 GCA_964615515.1 uncultured Gemmatimonadaceae bacterium | reverse complement strand
GGCTCGCCCCGGCCCTCACCCCACGAACCAGGGCGCCAGCACCAGCGACACCACGCTCATCAGCTTGATCAGAATGTTGAGCGACGGACCCGAGGTGTCCTTGAAGGGATCGCCCACCGTGTCGCCCACCACCGCGGCCTTGTGCGGCTCCGACCCCTTGCCGCCAAGCGCACCGCCCTCGATGTACTTCTTGGCGTTGTCCCACGCCCCGCCGGCGTTGGCCATGAAGAGAGCCATCAGCACGCCCGTGACCGTCGCGCCGGCGAGCATCCCGCCCAGCGCCTCGACGCCCAGGAAGCGCCCCACCAGCACCGGAGCCAGGATGGCGGTGATTCCCGGCAGCATCATCTCGCGGAGCGCGGCCCGGGTGGAGATGTCCACGCAGCGCGCCGAATCCGGCTTGGCCGTCCCTTCCATCAACCCGGGGATCTCGCGGAACTGGCGCCGCACCTCCTCCACCATCCCCGCGGCGGCGCGCCCCACCGCGGTCATCGTGAACGAGGCGACCAGGAAGGGCAGCATGCCGCCGATGAAGAGCCCGACGACCACGAGCGGCTCGGTGATGTCGATGACCACCTTGTCCAGGCCCGCGCTCGCGTTGTGCCGGGCGACGCTCGTGGCGTAGGCCGAGAAGAGCGCCAGCGCGGTGAGCGCCGCCGAGCCGATCGCGAAGCCCTTGCCGATCGCCGCGGTGGTGTTGCCGATCGCGTCCAGGGAATCGGTGACCTTGCGCGTCTCGGACCCCAGCCCGGCCATCTCGCTGATGCCACCGGCGTTGTCCGCCACCGGGCCGTAAGCGTCGACCGACATGGTGGCGCCGACCGTGGCCAGCATCCCCACCGCGGCGATCCCGATCCCGTAGAGGCCGCAGGTCAGGAACGAAACCAGTATGGCCCCGCAGATCAGCAGCAGCGGCAGCGCGGTCGACTCCATGCCCACCGCCAGCCCCGTGATGATGTTGGTCGCCGATCCGGTCTCCGAGGCGCCGGCGATCTTCCGCACGGGACGGGCGCCTGTGTAGTACTCGGTGACAAGCCCGATCAGGATACCCACCAGCGTGCCGGCGAGGATGGCCCAGAACGGTGCCAGCGCCGAGCGTTCGGAGCCGGTCACCGGGTCGACGATGTGCATGTCGAGGGCGCGCACCACGAAGAACATGACCAGCAGGAAGAGACCCGCGGCGATGAAGGTGACGTTGCGCAGCGCGGCCCCCGGATCGCTGCGCTCCAGGAGCTTCATCGCGGCGATGCCGATCACCGAGCAGACCAGTCCCACCAGCACCGTGATGATGGGAAGCGCCACCGCCTCGGCCGTGCTCGCCGCCAGTGCGGTTGCGGTTGCCCCTATCGCGATCGTCGCCACGATCGAGCCCACGTACGATTCGAAGATGTCGGCGCCCATACCGGCCACGTCGCCGACGTTGTCGCCCACGTTGTCGGCGATGGTCGCGGGGTTGCGCGGATCGTCCTCCGGGATCCCCGCCTCCACCTTGCCCACCAGGTCCGCGCCCACGTCGGCGGCCTTGGTGAAGATGCCCCCGCCCACCCGTGCGAAGAGCGCGATGGACGAGGCGCCCATGGCGAAGCCCGAGACGATCCGGGCGAAGCTCGGCAGCTCGCCCGTCCCCGGGATCGCGTCGGCGGCCAGGAACCAGTAGAGCGCGCCGATCCCCAGCAGCCCCAGAGCAGCGACCGAGAGGCCCATCACCGCGCCCCCGAAGAAGGCGATGCGGAGCGCCTTCCCCTGCCCTTCCTCGTTGGCCGCGGCCGACGTGCGCACATTCGCGCGCGTGGCCGCCTTCATCCCGAAGAAGCCCGCGAGCACGCTGCTCGCCGCCCCGGCCACGTAGGCGAGCGCGGAGGCCTGCCCGATCGCCAGAAAGAGGAGTACGGCGACGACCAACACGAAGACCGACAACACCGTGTACTCGCGGCGCAGAAACGCCATCGCCCCGTCGTGAATCTGTTCCGCAAGATCGGTCATGACGCTGTTGCCGCCCGGCTGGGCGACCATGTAGCGGTAGACGACGAGCGCGGCCAGCAGCCCGATGGCGCCGGCGGCCCACGACCAGTCGGTCAAGTCCAGTAGTCCGTTCACGGCTCTTCAGTTTCCTGTGTTGAAGGTTGTCAAATGTTTGTCAGATAGTGACTTATATTCATCGATTAAAGCGATTCATCGCCACTTCGATTCCCTCCTCGGCCCACACGGCCACCGCCCTGCTCAGTTCCGGCAGCAGGTCCACCACCACGTCTTCGTCCTCCGCGGGCATCGGTGAGAGAACCCAGTCCGAGAGGTCGGCCCCCGCGGGCGCCACCCCGACGCCCACGCGCAGGCGGGCATAGTCCCGCGTGCCGAGCACCCCGGTCACCGATCGCAGGCCCTTGTGGCCGCCGCTGCCCCCGCCGGGGCGGAACCGGATCCGGCCCACGTCCAGGTTGGCGTCGTCTGTCACGACCAGCAGGTCGCGGCCGGCCTCGAACCCGTCCGTCTTCCACAGCGTGGCCAGCGCCAGTCCGCTCCGGTTCATGTAGGTGCGGGGCTTGACCAGGACGATCGTGCGTCCCGCCACCTCGCCGGCGGTCTCCGAACGCCTTCGCCGGCGCTCGAAGGGCTCGAAGCCGTGGTCGAAGGCGAAGCGGTCCAGCACCCACCACCCCACGTTGTGACGGGTGTCGTCATACTTCGGGCCGGGATTGCCCAGGCCGACCACGACCCTGGAGTGCGGCGCAACCGGGCCCGAGGCGCGGAGACCGGCCTCGCCGTCCGGCGTCAATCGGCCCCGGCGGCGTCCGGCTGGACGCGCATGAAGTCGACGTGGAGGAGTTCGCTGCGGTACGGGTGGACCTGCACCTCCCGGACCCGGGCCCGTTCGGTGGCGCCGCCGTCCAGCGACAGTTCGAAGACGGTGTCCTCGACGGGGACGGCCCGCAGCAGGAGCAGGGTCTCGCGGGCCTCCATCGAGACCAGCACGTTGTCGCCCCCGGCGCCGTAGATGACGCCCGGCACGCGGCCCGCCCGGCGCAGCTTGCGGGCGACGCCCTTTCCCGACCCGGTGCGGGTCTCGAGGTTGAGTTTGGCTTCCATGACTCGGTTTCCCCGTATTCGTATTCCGTGCGGCCGCCGGACCGCTTTCAGGCCAGCGCCACCTTCGCGCGGCCCTTCCCCTTCCGGTCGCGGAGTTCGAAGAGCTTGCTGACGGACGCGTTGGAGTGGATGTAGGTGATGGCCCGCGCCAGCAGGTCGGCGACCGAGAGCACTCTCATGCGGTCGAACCGCTTGGCGTCGGGGATGTGGATGGTGTTGGTGACGACGAGTTCCTCCAGCGGGGACGCAGCGAGCCGGTCCACGGCGTCGGCCGAGAGCAGCGCGTGGGTCGCGGCCACGTAGACGCCCCGGGCGCCGCGGTCCTTCAGGGCCGTGACGGCCTGGGCGATCGTGCCCCCGGTGTCGATCATGTCGTCGACGATGAGGCAGGTGCGGCCCTCCACCTCGCCCACCACGTGCAGCACTTCGGAGACGTTGGCCGCCGGGCGCCGCTTGTCGATGATGGCGAAGGAGGCGCCGAGCCGCTTCGCGAACCCCCGCGCCATCTTGGCCGAACCCACGTCGGGGGCGACCATGACCAGGTTGGCGAACTGTTTCCGGCGGAAGTAGGCGGTGAAGACGGGCGCCGCGTACAGGTGGTCGACGGGGATGTCGAAGAAGCCCTGGATCTGGTGCTGGTGGAAGTCGATGCTCACCAGGCGGTCGGCGCCCGCCGCGACGATCAGGTTGGCGACCAGCTTGGCGGCGATGGAGACCCGGGGCTGGTCCTTGCGGTCCTGGCGTCCGTAGCCGAAGTAGGGGACCACCGCCGTCACGTGCTCGGCCGAGGCGCGCCGGGCCGCGTCGATCAGGAGCAGCAGCTCCATCATGTTGTCGGCGTTGGCGACGGTCGGCTGGATGATGAAGACGTCGCGGCCGCGGGCGTTGCGGTCGATGCGCACGAAGATCTCGCCGTCGGCGAAGTCGTAGATGGTGACCCCGTCGCAGGAGGTGCCGAGCGCGTCGGCGATCTCTCGCGCCAGGGGGCGGTTGGCTCGTCCCGCGAGGAGGAGGAGGGGACCGCGAACGGGGGAATCTTCCATGACCGGTGTGGCGACGGGTTACGGTTCGGTGACAGCCATGTAATGTAGCGAATCCGGTGGCGGGTGTGCGAAGTGAACGGCGTGGGTGGGGAAGGCCCGCCCCGCACCCGGGACGGCGGGCGGATTGCCTGCTCGGGCCAGCCTACCGGACCGTGAAGCCCCGCCGGGTGCGGAGCGGCGACCGTCCCCGCGCCGAGACCTCGATCACCACGTCGTAGGTGCCCGGATCCAGCTCCGGAAGCCGGATCGAGAAGGTGCGGAAGAGCGGCCCCGGCCGGTCGGGCCCGCCTTCCCGCCAGCTCACGACGACCTTCTCCTTGCGCCCCAGTCGCAGCCAGCGCGCCACCCGCGTGAGCAGGCCCGCGTCGCGCTCCTCCACCCACGCCCTGAACCCCACCGATTCGGACCGGGATCGCAGTCCGTACACTTCGAACGCCAGTCCCAACACCTCGTCGCCCGAGGCCTCGGTCGCCGGTCTCAGCACTTCGATCATGTCCTCCATGCCTTCCGGCTCGGCTCCGGGTTCGAGCAGCATGAGGTCGGAGAGGGTGAAGAGGTCGGGGGGGACCTCCCGGAAACCCATCGCGAGGCGAAGGTACCTGGCGTGGCGAGTCTCCGGAGCCCACGCCTCCATGGCCAGCACGCCCCAGTCGGCCCAGGGCGCCCGTCCCGACAGGCGGACGGCACCTCCGGCGTCCACTTCGGTCCGGACATCGACTGCCACGACCCCGTCCTGCTCCACGAAGAGGCCCGCGCGCACGGCCTTCGCGGCGGTATCGCGACCGCCGGCCCGTCCGGGCGCCCACGATCGCGGCGCCATCCATGCTCCCATGACCACCACGCCGTCCCGCCGCCAGAACCGCCCCACCTGTGCATCGAGAGCGCCGAGCGAATCGAGATGGGGGGACCGGTGCGTGCTCCGCGCATGACCTTCCACAACTTCCCACCGGACGCGCTCCGGGCCGGCAGGGTCCCGCTCGAGCACGGCACGGGCCGGGAGACTTCGGGAGGCCTCCGGGTCGCCCCTTCCCACGACCCTGGTAGAGGATGTAATGCCACCCTCGGGCCACGAACGCTCCCACCCGCTCGTCCACCCGAAGCGGACGACGATCTCGGTGAGGTCGTCGCCCCAGCGTAGCCCGAAGGGGTTGCGCGCCTCCTCGGAGCTCATCGCATACACCCAGCGGCTGAGGTGGGCCGTCCAGCGGGCGTTGCCCTCCGTCAGGAAGAGCGGGTCGGCCAGTCGCCAGATGCGGTCCGCGGCCGCGGCCGAATCGGGCTGGTCCGAAAGCCACCGCTGCAAGTCGCCATCCAGCAGGGGACCGGGATCGGTCCACTCCGCGCGCATCTCGGCGGGCATGCCTTCCAGCGCGCTCCTGAACGCCCGTTCGGCACCCGGGATGTCTTCGTGACGGTGGAGGACGTAGCCCAGGTAGGCGTCGCATCGCCACCGGTCCGGGAGTGCGCACCGCCGTGCCAGCGTCATGGCCTGGGCATGGCGGCCGGCCTCGAACATGTAGCGTATGCGCTGGCCGAAGACCCAGTGGTCGCCGGGGATCTCGCGCGCCACCTCTTCCAGATCGTCGAGCAGCCGGTTGCGGGCCGTGACGATTTCCTCCGCCTCTTCCCTCGGCACCCTCGGCGTCCTGTCGCCGCCGCCTTCGTCGAATATGCAAAAGCGTCCGATGATCTCGTCGCAATCCGGTATGCTTCCGACCAGCGTCCGGGGGAGGTGCCGCAATTCGTGACGCTCGAAACGGGACTGCAGGGAACGCGCCCGGGAGCGGGCGGCCGAGGAATCGGGAGCCTTCTGGGGCGCGGGCGACACCGGAAGGGCCCCGGTCGCGTAGGGGCTCCCATCCGGCAGGCCGGCCGCGTCGCCGTCGCGGCCGTGGATCGCGCCCCCGGACGAAGCCGTGCCCGCGGAGAGCGCCAGAGCGGCGACCGTGAGTGCGGCGGGCGTGGGCATGTTGGTCCTATCATCGGGCGCCGCGGGGCCGGTGGCAATGCCGGGCCGGAAGCGGCCCCCTACATCTCGGGCATACGACAGTCAGGAGTAACTGAAATGGAAAGCGCTGACAACCATCTTCCAGTCAGGGTCACCCCCTGGGTCACGCTGCGCGACTTCGTGGT
>CAZTOF010000485.1:0-6826 GCA_964615515.1 uncultured Gemmatimonadaceae bacterium | reverse complement strand
CGTTGGAAGATACTATGAGCCATGTGGTCGCGAGGGGCCGGGGGCGGAGGAATGTTTGGATGGGACTGATTCTGGGGATGGGTGGGTACCGAAAGGGCAACCGACTCTCCGATTCACCGCTCTCCGTTCGCGTCCTGCGGGTGTAAATCGCACATTACATACTGTAAAGCATGATTGACATTGGCAGTAGCGACGCCGAGCGATGTGGTCGGCGGTCCCCACGCGCCCCGACCCACGCAACCACATGGCTCATAGTATCTTCCAACGTTGTCGCAACTCTTCATCTGCACCCGTACACCGGACTTCCCGGGAGCACGATGGCCGGACCCGACAGAAAGCTGATCGCTGCGGTGGAAGCGTATTTCGCCGATCTCCGGCAGGTGCGCGCATCGGGTGGCGGGACCGGGGAGCGGTCGTACTATCCGGCGCTTGCGAACCTGATCGGCGCGGTCGGCCGGACGCTCAAACCGAAGGTGTTCTGCGTTCTGGAGGGAGCCGATCAGGGTGCCGGGCATCCCGACTACGCTCTCTACACCGCCAGGCAGGTTCAGAAGGGCCGGCCGCGGAAAGGGCAGATCCCGGAGCGGGGCGTCGTTGAGGTGAAGCGAGTGGGGGAAGACGCCTGGCTGACGGCTGAGTCGAATCAGGTGAGTCGCTACTGGGGCCACTACCGGTTGGTGCTCGTGACGAACCTGCGCGACTTCGTCCTGGTTGGCGCGGATGGTTCAGGCGGTCCGGCCAAGCTCGAACTGTTCCGGCTGGCGGACGACGCGAATGAATTCTGGAGCAAGGTGGAGAGACCCCGCGCCTTCGCCCGGGAAGTGGGTGCGGGGCTCGGCGAATACCTTGCCCGGGCCCTCTCGCACCGGGCCACCCTGACCGAGCCGAAGGACTTGGCCTGGCTTCTCGCCTCGTACGCCCGCGACGGCTTGTCCCGGGTCGAAGCGGCGGGAAACCCGGCATCGCTCATGACACTGCGGTCTGCGCTGGAGGAGACGCTCGGGATTCGCTTCAAGGGCGAGCGCGGTGAGCGGTTTTTCCGTTCGACGCTGGTCCAGACGCTCTTCTACGGGATCTTCTCCGCGTGGGTGCTTTGGTCGCGTGAGGAGCAGGCCAGGGACGGGGCGCATTTGGAGGCCGGCCGCGGCCCGCGGAGATTCCAGTGGAAGCAAGCCGTCTGGCATCTGCGGGCCCCGGTGCTGCGGGCGCTGTTCGCGCAGCTGTCCGATCCGGGCCGGCTTAAGCCGCTCGGTCTCGTCGAGGTCCTGGACTGGACATCGTTGGCGCTCGACCGCGTGGACCGGGCCGCGTTCTTCTCGCGGTTCAACGAAGGCGATGCGGTACCGTACTTCTACGAGCCGTTCCTCGAAGCCTTCGACCCGGCGCTCCGCAAGCAGCTGGGCGTCTGGTACACCCCGTCGGAGGTGGTCCGCTACATGGTGGCCCGCGTCGACAAGGCGCTCAAGGACGATCTCGGCATCGCGGAAGGGCTGGCGGCGGAGAACGTCTACGTGCTGGACCCGTGCTGCGGCACCGGGGCCTACCTGGCGGAAGTGCTCCGCCGCATTGCGCTGAATGTGGAGAGCGACGGCCTCGGGGCACTTGCGGGCGATGCGGTGAGGAAGGCGGCGACCGAGCGCGTGTTCGGGTTCGAGATCATGCCCGCGCCGTTCGTCGTCGCGCATCTTCAGGTCGGCCTGACCATGCAGAACCTGGACGCGCCCCTGGCCGCCGACGGATCGGAGCGCGCGGGCGTGTTCCTCACCAACGCGCTGACCGGGTGGGAGCCGCACATGACCAAGCCGCTTCCCTTCCCGGAACTCGAGGAAGAACGTGACCGGGCGGATCGTGTTAAGCAGGACACCCCGATCCTGGTGATCCTCGGAAACCCGCCCTACAACGGGTTCGCGGGGATGGCGGTGGACGAGGAACGCGAGCTTTCGGAAGCCTACCGGACGACCAGGCGTGTCCGGCGGCCCGAGGGGCAGGGACTCAACGATCTCTACGTCCGGTTCTTCCGCATGGCCGAGCGGCGCATCGCGGAGAGGACCGGTCAAGGGGTGGTGTGCTTCATCTCCAACTACTCCTGGCTCGACGGGCTGTCCTTCACCGGGATGCGGGAGCGCTACCTGGAGGCGTTCGACGCGATCCGGATCGACTGCCTGAACGGGGACAAGTACAAGACGGGCAAGGTCGCGCCGGACGGTTCGCCGGACCCGAGCATCTTTTCGACCGAGGGAGATCCGGTGGGCATCCAGGTAGGCACGGCCATCGCGACGCTCGTTCGCAAGGCGGACCACGAACCCGTCAGGTCGGTTGGGTTCCGGAATCTCTGGGGACAGGAGAAGCCGGAGGAGCTGATAGCGACGGCCGAGGGGGAACCGGATTCGCTCTACACGGAGATCGAGCCGGTGCTCCCGCTGGGGCTGCCCTTCGTGGAGACGGCGGTCAGCGAGGACTGGTTCGACTGGCCCGCGCTGCCGGAGTTGTTTCCGGTATCGTTTCCGGGGGTCAAGACGAGTCGCGACGGGTTTCTGGTGGACACCGATCTTGACCGGCTGCGGGCGCGTGTGGGCGACTACTTCGACCCGTTGCTGAGCCATCAGGAGATCGCGAGGCGCTATCCGAGGGTGATGAAGTCCACGGCGCGGTTCGATGCGCGGGCGGTCCGCGAGGGGTTGGTGAAGCGAGGGGAGTCCAATGAGTCCGGATTCGTCCGCTTCGCGTATAGGCCATTCGACAACCGCTGGCTCTACTGGGAGAGGGATACGAAGCTGCTTGACGAGAAGAGGGCCGACTACCGGCCCCATGCGTTCGAGGGGAACGTATGGATCGAAGCGCGCGAGCGTGAAGCAAAGGAGGACTTCTCGCGGGGGACCTTGGTTAGCGATCTCGCGGACAATTTCGGGAATGGGCTGTCGAGTTGGTTCCCGGCCTGGTTGTTTGAGGACGGGCTGGGGTCTGAAGTAGATCGAGCGCGCCGTGAGAACCTGACCGGTCGGGCGAAGAGATACCTCGAGCGCGTCGGAGCGAGTGTCGAAGACCTCTTCCACCATGTCTTGGCTACCTTGCACGATCCTGCCTACCGGGAAGGCAATGCGGGGGCGCTACGTGTGGAGTGGCCACGCATCCCTCTACCTGGATGGCCGTATGGCGATACCGAGGGAGCCGCCATAGAACTCGCCCAGTCGGCCGCCCATGGGCGGAAACTCGCCGCCCTGCTCGATCCCGAAACCCCGGTCCCCGGCGTCACCGGGCCACCCCTGCGTCCTGAAATCGCCGAGATGGCCGTCCCCAGTACCGTCAGGGGACGCAACATGACCGGGGAGGACTTTGTCGTCACCGCCGGGTGGGGGCACTCAGGTGCGGGCGACGCCGTGATGCCCGGCCGGGGCCGCGCCGCCGAACGTTCCTTCACGCCGGAGGAAACCGCGGCAATGAGGGATGCATTGGACGTTCTGGGCGACAGGACGTTCGATGTGTACCTGAACGGGGAGGCATTCTGGCGCAACGTCCCCGCAGCCGTCTGGGACTACAGGCTCGGCGGCTACCAAGTGCTCAAGAAGTGGCTGTCCTACCGCGAACACAAGGTCCTCGGCCGGAGACTGCGGGCCGAGGAGGTGCAGCACTTCGCGGACACGGCGCGGCGAATCGGTGCGCTGTTGATTGCCCAGTCTGGAGAGGTGGGGAGGCACACGACCCGACGGGATCTTGATTCCGACCGCTAAAAATGTAATCACGGCTTGACATATTGTAATGTCTGCTTGACATTTCTTGACCCAATCTCTCTGTGTAGCGTGTCTCACCCCGCACCCGCTGCTTGAAGGCGATCACCGGGTTCCGGGGGGTTCCCCATGCCGGGTTTTTCGGGCCACCTGAATCCAATAGCTTTCGGAGCCCCCTGAGACCAGTACCCTGAAGAGTAGCCTCATGCCGGAACAATCCACGGACAGCCCACTTCCTCTCCAAGACTTGGTGATCACCGGGTTTCGAGGGATCCGTGACCTTTCCGTAGGTCGGCTTGGCCGTGTGACCCTGCTGGCAGGCAAGAATGGCGTCGGCAAGACGACGGTCCTGGAGGCCGTGCGGGTTTTCGCCGCAAGGGGGCGTGACTCGGTGCTTGCCGAGGTGCTCCAAGGTCGAGATGAAGTCGTCGTCCCTGATGACGATGACGACAGGACGACGATGCCCGACTTCACGGCTCTTTTTTTCGGGCGGGACCCGGGCAGCAGCTCCCTCTCGTTGGGGCCCAGTGATCCGTCTCAGCGTGTGCGCATTGAAGAGGCAGATCTGCCCGACAAACTGGGCTCATTGTTTGAGAGACTCGTCCCCGATTCTGTGCTAAACGGCCCAATTCGGGGGCTGAGGTCCGTGTTCAGGGGTGTTCCGCGCTTCTTCCCGGTTGTCACCAGCGGCAGCGAGCTCGACACAGGTGTCAGGTATACGTGGGCGACGCCTCACATCGCGCGGGTCCTGCGACGTGCCCTCGATGAGGGCAAGTACCCTAAGGCAATCTCGTGCCTTTCTCTGGGGCCAGACGTGCTGACGAACGATGAGATTGCGCGGTACTGGGACACCATCGCCCTGACCCCGCACGAGACGGCTGCTGTGGACGCGCTCAAGCTGGTAATGGGGGAGCGGATGCAAGATGTGACCGTTGTGGGTCACGGCGGCCGTCTGCGGCCAACCAGGAAGGCCATCGTCAGGCTCCAGGGGTTTTCGCATCCGGTGCCGCTCAAGAGCCTGGGTGACGGAGCCGTGCGCCTGTTCGGCGTCGCGCTGGCGCTTGCCAACAGCCAGGACGGTTTTCTGGTCATTGACGAGGTGGAGAACGGCATTCACCACACGTTGCAGGCGGACTTCTGGCGGATGGTCCTGGCCGCGGCGCAGGCGAACCGGGTTCAGGTTCTGGCCACGACCCACAGCTTCGATTGCGTAAGGGGATTCGCGGAGGCTTCGGCCGGGGTTGCCGACGCCGCGAGTGCTCTGGTGCGCGTGGTTAGGCGGGAGGGGGAGACCTGGGCGGTAGAGTACTCGGAGGAGGATCTGAGGATTGCCGCGGAGCAGGCGATCGAAGTCCGGTGAAGGATTGCGGGGGGTCTGACCGCGTCCTTCTGGTCGAGGGCGAGAACGATCTTCATGACGTCCTCCACCTGCGGGAACGGATCGAGCAGGAGGAAGGCCCCGGGAAAATGCCCGAATTCTGCATTGAAGAGAAGGGTGGCATCGACCCGCTGCTCGATTCCATTGTCAACGAGATCCGGGTTGATGGCCGAAGAGCAATCGGCATCGTTGTTGACGCCGACGAAGATCCGCCGGGCCGATGGGAGGACATCGCCGTTCGACTCCGTGAAGCTGGGATCCCGGTTGCGGAACGTCTGGATCCGGGCGGCATTTGCATTCCGGGAAGTCGCCGGCTTCCACGGATCGGAGTCTGGCTCATGCCGGACAATCGATCCCCCGGAGAACTCGAAGACTTCGTGAGGACGATGCTCCCGGAGGGTGATCCCGTGTGGCCGTCGTCGGTAGATTACATTGACGGAATCGAGGAGAAACACCGAAAGTTCCGGAAAAAGGTGCTGCGCGCGAAGGTCCACGCATGGCTGGCGACACGAAAGCAGCCGGGGCGCATGGGAGCGGCCATCAAGGAAGGTGATCTGGCAATCGACGGGGCCACGGCCGTGAGCTTCGCGGACTGGTTGCGACGAGTGTTTCGCGGATTGGAACCGGAGTGACGAGAGCGCCACGCTTGGTGTGAAGGGTCCCGTTCGTTCTCACTTCACCAGCCATTTCACTGCTTCACGAAGTTCGGGAGTACGGGCCGAAACCGGCACGAGGCGTGCTTGGCGCGAATCAATGCCGGTCTCCCATGAAGCCGCGAGTACGTCGATTCCGGTGTCGCTGAGATCAGGGGCGGTTTCATGGATCAGATTCGGCCGCAGGGAGTGCGCACCCGCTGAGTCCGTGAGCAACAGGTTGACTGCGAGCACGTTCGGGCGATTCTCGGACAGCTTGTTCCGGTTCTTCTTGCTGTTCACGGCGTGCCGGAGCATGGTGGCGACATGGTTCCGGGGCGATCCCGCTGCGCGAGTCCTGACGTCTCCCTCCTCCCCTTCGTCGTCCCAATCCTGCACGAGCACGCGAACATTATCGGGTTCATCGTACACGACTTCCACGTACTGCTGTCGCGCCCTGTCGCGATAGGCCCGACAGCAAAACGGCGCCAAGTGCGAATCGAGAAAGCCACCGATATCCGAGCCCTTCGGTAGAGCCGTCTTCGCGAAGTGCGTGTAGCCGCATTGAACCGACACTTCGAGCAGTTTGGATAAGCACTCTTGAAGGAACCTGAGGAGGCCGTAGGATTTCCGAATGCCATGGCACTCGACGAACCAGCGCTCGTCACGAATGCGGACCGACAAGTCGGGGCCGCCGCCCGGTCCGCTCCAGCGGACATCATCACCGACTTCGCGAAGTCTGGCTGCGACCTGCAGCTGCCAGACCAGTGACCAGAAGGTGCCGTATTCTTGATCTGTAAGGAGAGAGCGTTCGCACTCCCAGTTCTTCAGCTCCATCGCGTCCTGGAGGAGCGACTCAAGATTGGCGAAATGGCTTTCGGTATCCCACGTTCCAAGCCGCCACGCCATGTAGTGACAGTAGTACGGCGCTTTTTCGCTGGATTCCTTCAGCATCGGCTCCGGGAAAGCGCTCCGAATCGCAGGGTAGCGCTCCAAACGCCGACGCACGCGATTCCAGTCGATGAGCGTGTGGATGAAGTACCGTGTGGGACTATGGATGCAGTCTGCCAACTCCACGCTCCATCCGCTGA
>CAZTOF010000484.1:0-5133 GCA_964615515.1 uncultured Gemmatimonadaceae bacterium | reverse complement strand
CCGGCCCGCCAAGAGCATCCTCGTGGTTGGCCTTCGAGGCGTCGGCAAGACGGTCCTGCTCCTCGAGTCGAGCGACTACGCGGAATCGAGGGGAATGCTGGTCACCCGTGTCGAGGCGCCGGAGTCCCGCTCGCTTCCCGCACTCCTGGCCCCCGGGCTGCGAACGGCCATGATCAAGCTGGCGAGACGGTCGCGTGCCCGTGAACTCGCAAGGCGGGCCCTCCGGGCTCTGGCAGGATTCGCTGGCGCCCTCAAGGTGAAGTATCACGATATCGAACTCGGGCTCGACCTCGATCCCGAGCCAGGACTGGCGGACAACGGTGACCTTGAACTCGACCTGCAGGCCCTCCTTGAAGCCGTAGGCGAAGCTTGCCTGAGCGCCGACACGGGGTTGGCGATGTTCATCGACGAGCTCCAATACGTCACCGAGAACGAGTTGGCGGCACTGATCGTCGCGCTCCACCGCACGGCCCAGCGCAGGCTTCCCGTAACGCTCGTGGGCGCGGGTCTCCCGCAACTGCGCGGGCGCATGGGGCACACGAAGTCGTATGCCGAGCGGCTGTTCGACTATCCGGAGGTCGGACCGCTGCCGCCGACGGCCGCCGCGCTCGAGATCACCAAGCCCGCCCGGGAGTTGGGAGTGGAGTTCCGGGAGGATGCCGTCGAAATGATCCTCGGGGAGGCCGAGGGGTACCCCTACTTCCTGCAGGAGTGGGGCAAGCATGTCTGGGACGCCGCAAAGGGATCACCGATAACCGAGCAGGATGTGCGGTCGGCATCCGCCTCGGCCCTCGCCACACTCGATGAAGGCTTCTTCATGGTGCGGTTCGATCGTCTCACCCAGGCCGAACGGCGGTATCTGCGGGCAATGGCCGAGCTGGGCGCCGGCCCGCATCGCTCCGGCGAATCATGCCTGGCGATCGCTCGCGGAGGTGAGGTGACTCATTCCGGGTGGATCCGCCGGACCCGCCCGCAGAGCACGCCGATGAGCCACACCATGGAGCCCGTCTCCGGGTCTGGCAGAAGGGGGGTCAGGATGGCCATCGCGCCGACGAGCCAGGCGAGCATGAGCCATCCGTGTCTGCGCAGGTAGAAACGGTGCGCGCCGCGACCCACCCCAGAGCCACCCACAGCATCCAGGTGGTGACCGGGTGCTTCTCGACTGCGCCCAGTTCGGCCAGGCGGCGGCGCTCGTCCGCCTTGGCTTCCGCACGATCCATCAGATCAGACCAGCTCACTCAGGTACCCTCTCGGTTCTGGTGCTGACGGTGAACCAGGATGCCGACTCGATCCACGGGAGCGGCCTGATCTCCGGGATGCTCACGAGCGACGACGGGACGGTGACGTACGAGAACGACTATGTGTTCGGCGGGACCGTGGCGCCCGGCGATCCAGCCGAGCTGACGGTGTCGTTCAACAGCGGCTGCGTCTGGAACACGTACCACGGACACGTGACCGAGGGCGGGGACATGGTGTTGGTCGGGACGGCGCTGGGTAGGTCGGAGGACTGTTCGCTGACCGGGGATGACTCGGAAGGGCTGATGTATTTCGGGCGGAAGCACCCGCCCGTTCGAAGACGGAGTACCCGTCTCCAGCCAGAGTAAGATCGCCGGGACCAACGCGTAGTACAAAGCGACGTGCGGCCGCCCGGAAATCCGCCCCGGTCGCCACCAACTCCAGGAGGACGAAGATGCCCGGTCTCTTCACCACAATGTTCCTCGTGACCGCCGTCGCGTCGCCCGCGGGCGGGTCCGCGTCCTACGATGCCGATTTCAAGTGCTCGCCCAGGCCCGGAGACGATCCCGACATGATGGAGTCGGTCGTACTCGTCGACCTCGAGATGCTCGAGGGTGACTCGGTGGACCGGAAAAGGCAGCTCAACTCGCTGAGGGACGAGATGGGCCTGTGGCAGATCGTGTGCTGGCAATGGCTGGAAGCGAACTTCGGCGTGAAGACTCGCTCGGGTGGCGTCTTCATCCTGACAAGGGGGTGGCTGGAACAGACTCGGCAAGACCGGGTCGGCGCCCTGGAAGCGCTCGTCTCCGCCCAGGACCGGCATCGGGAGATGACCGGAGAATACGCGGCGCGAATCGAGGACCTGCCGGATTTCGGTGCCCTGTCCGACTACGGCCTTCCGGACCACCTGCAACTGGACCTGAGCAGGACTGGCGGTGGCTGGCGGGCGAGGCTGGAACCGGAGGAGGACTGGCTCATTGGTTATCGTAACCCTGGTGCGGCATACCGCTGCTTTGCGTTCGCGGGAGAGGTGCCTGCGGGGTGGGAGTCATTGGGGCGCGATGGACAGCCCGGACCCGGGGAGCGGAAGCCGGAGTGCTTCAAAGGGGAGAAGGTCTGGTGATGCGGCGCGGCTGACTCCGTACCGGGGTTCCGATGGCCCCGTCGCCGAGGCCCCTGGCCTGCGGCACTCCGAGGTAGCGTCTTCACGAGACGGGCCGCGTTGACCACGCGGCAGTCAGGGTCGTCCCTGTGGCGAGTCCCTTCCAACGGATGCCAGCTCGGCGGATCTGAAGGCGAGGCACTGGAAGTAGTCGTCAATGCGTCTGTACTCCGAGTCGTCCGAATTCATGAAGTCTCCCAATCTTCGGATCACCTCGTCCATGACTTCGGGTGCTGACATGTTGACGAGTTCTTCGTTGGAGAGGATCACCGTGCGATAGACCTTCTGCCAGCCGTAGCCCTTGTCTTCGACGGAGTACTCATCTGGTTTCTGCCTGTTGATCGGCGTCCTCTCCATGAAACACATCAGCTGATCCACGAAGGAACGTTCGGTGCGTTTCGGGTCCCTGTACAAGACAAAATCGATCTCGACAGAGTGATGTGTCAATCCCATTTCCCAGCCAAGAGAGTCAGGCTGGCCGCCCATGCGCTGCACGGCGTCATAAAGGTTCCGTTCCTTCCATCCCAACCAGTAGACGGTGCGAGACGGGTTGTTGGATCGGCTCGGCCTAACGTTCCGGCCCTTCAAGTAGTCCGCCACCGCAGCCCGCAGTTGCTTCGGATCGTGCCTGGACTCCCTCACCAGCTTGACGAGCGAGTCACGGTACTCCGTCAGGTCTGCCGCCACCATCCCGCGGACGCCGTCGTCACCGTCCTTATCCAGAACCCGGCGCATCTGCTTCAGGATGGAGCGACGGTCCTCGAGCAGCGCCTTGAAGCCCTCGCCGCCGGAAATCGGGTATCGACGTGGTTGACGAACTAGTCCGCGTACCGGAGAACATCGAACGTGTCAAATTCCCTTGGCTCCACGAGATCCCGATGGTATGCCCGGAACCGTGGATCGTCGATCAGGTTGCGCAGGTCGTGTTCCATACGTTCACCCCTCCTCCGAGTCGAGTGTGCAGATGACATGTTGCGGCAAGAACCATGGGAAGATTAGCGTGAGCCGCCGGTCTCGCAAGGTGAGTCGGCGCCTTGATGATCCCGCCCGCGTTGCCCCCGTCACTCACGAGTTGAACCGAATTCTGGACCCGGACAACGACCACATACGCTTGGACCCCCTCGCCGCGGCAGCGAAGGTCCTCGGCCTCGATCTGCGGATCGAGCTGGTGGGGTAGCTCTGCCAATCGCGGCCATCGCCGACCCACAGATGTCAACGCCGCTTTACATCCTATCAATCCGAGTTGACAGTGTGACATCGTGGCCCAGGGGTGGCGGGGGTGTCGGTGAAATGGTTGGGGAGTGGCCGGGCGGAATCAAGCGCCTCCCGACTATGTATTCGACACCAAGCTCGTCAACTCGCTCTCCCCACACATGGGTGTCGGTGACATCCCGCGGATTGAACGACTCCGGCAACGTGATCTTCCGAATCGGACCCTCGGTCTCTCCACGGCGGACGGCGTACCAGACGCCAGGCGCCGGGGACCTCGAGGGCCGGAACCAGATCTCTCCGTTCGGCATGGGCCGTATTCCGTAGGTGACGGGCCACGCTTGCGGCACGATCAGCGCACTGCGCACCCTCTGCCTCAGGATCGGTGACGGCACGCTGTCGCCGGACCACGAGGCGAAAACCGACGCCGTCCGGTTCACGACCGCGTCAACTTCGTGGTCTTCGATCGGGACCGGAGGCAACCGGATCTGCCGGGTCCACACGGTATCGCCCGTCATGGAGATCTCGGTGAGTTCGAGGGTTCCCGGAGGCAGTTCCTGCGTTCGGCCGAGTACAACGCCGCCGCCCGGCGCATCGGGGCGGAAGCTGTCCGGAACCACCCACTCCTGTGAGAGGCGGACCGGATTGGGGTCGCCCGCCAGCTTGAACGGAACCAGACGGTCACCTCCGAGGACTGGAGATCCAGCACATGGATGCGGGGACCTTCGGCCCCGTCGCGCACCTCGACGTCACCGACGGAGCCGAACAGGGCGTCTCCCTCGAAACGATCACCGAATTCGAACTCGGCCTCGGTGGTCCAGTCCTCGACCGGCGTGAGTCCGGCCCCGGTGTCGGGGTCCGCTCCGTGGTCGACGCATCCGCATAGCCAGGAGAAGACCGCGAGCCATGCGGCCGGTGCCGCTCCGCCGGTCCTCAACCGCCCGAGGATGGGTTGGGGAGAAGAGCCCGACCAGGGCACGCGGCTGACCGACAACGGTCGGAAGAAGCCCGTGGCCACGCACGCGCCAGGACGTGGTTGAGCGAGTCGCGCCAGTAGTCCACGTCGGCGAGAGAGTAGGCCAGGATGTCGGCGGGCACACCTAGTCCGCGGGCGACACCTCCACGGTGTACACCTTGCGCCGGTCCCCCTTGTGACGGTTTTCCCAGAAATCGCTGTACACAAGCACGATCGCGGCGGTTCCCGGTTCCTGAAAGACGACCGTCGCCTTGTGCTCAAAATGGCGCCATGGTCGGAAGCAGACGTCGGCTTCCTTCACATAGTCGAATGGAGTCACCTCGGCGATCGGACCAGTGACGGCTACGTCGGTCTCCCCCTGGGAGTAGTGGCAGCCGCCCGCCCCCACCGTCCAGATCGTCATCTTGACGGGTACCCCGGCGGTCGCTGTCTCAGGGATCTCCGGCAGGGGCCTGTCGTCGAAGTCGATGGCCCCGATCACGCGGCGATCCGTCGTCGGGCCGAAGATGCCGCATCCACCAAGCCCGACCACGGCGATCGCGACCGCCAG
>CAZTOF010000483.1:0-2045 GCA_964615515.1 uncultured Gemmatimonadaceae bacterium | reverse complement strand
CACCTCCGCCCCGCCGCCGCCGCCGGACTCGACCTTCGCTACGCCTACCAGTCCCTGTCGCACCCCAGCCTCATCGACACCCCGCCCCCCGGCCGCACCCGCTCCTGGGGCACCGGCCACGCGGTCCTCACGGCCGCCGAGCACGTTGAGCCGTTGGATGAACGACCTCGCGTGATCCTCCGTCGGCGGGTGCGCCAGGTCCGCCCTGAGAGCGACCCGCACCGATTGGCTGTGACCGACCATCGCTCCACCGTCCGGCCCGCTGTTTTTCACCCACGTCCTCAACACCTCGAACACATCGGCCGGATGACGCCCCGACAGCTCGACCAGACGTGAGTCCGCAACCCGACCTCCACGCTTGACGCGCCGAGCTGGCCCGTACCAGCTTTTTCCTGCGGTGTGCAGCTCATCGCGATGCCACTTCGTCTGCCACAGTGAGACAGTCAGGTGATCAAGCGATCCTCCCGACCCTGGAAGCTCGTCTGCCTCCTGCCGGCTCTCGCCGCCGCCTGCGAGAGCGCCAGGGAGACCGGCCCGTACGGGCTCCGCTCGGCGGTCGAGGACAGCGCGGGGGTCGCCATCGTGAACAACGACCACCCCGCTCCCGACTCCCGGCTGCCCTGGGAGATCGGCGCGCAGCCGTCGCTTGCGATCGGTTCCGTCAACAGCGGAGAAGCCGACCAGCTCCACCTCGTCTTCGATGCCACCCGGCTCCCGGACGGCCGGATCGTGATCGCCAACGCCGGTAGCAGCGAACTAAGGGTCTTCCACCCCGATGGTTCGCATTCGGCCACCTGGGGACGCAGGGGCGAGGGCCCGGGCGAATTCAACGACGGCGCCCCGGTAGCCGCAGGGCTCTGGCCCGGCGACTCGATCGCCGCTCCGAACAGCTGGGGGGAGCGATTGTCGATCTTCGCCGCAGACGGCAGCCACGGTCGCGACGTGGCCCTCGAAGCCGGCCGCCCCATCTTCGTGGCCTTCCTGCCGGGCGGAAGAACCGTCGTCAGCGGACGCGGGGGAATCAGCGCGTACACGACCGGATCCTCGGGACTCCTGCGCCAGGACGTGGAATGGAGGATCCTGGGCGCGGACGGCAAGCTGGAAGCCTCGCTCGGCGAATTCCCCCACGTGGAGATGTGGGTCACCTTCGCGCCAGATGGAAATACCATGCGGGGCTATCCGTTCGGCCGCCGCACGGTGGGAGCCGCCTGGGGGGAACTCGTCGCGATCGGCGATCAGGCCGCCTACGAAATCAAGGCCTTTGCGGCGGACGGCAAGCTTGTCAGGATCGTGCGCCGCGACGGCGACCTGGAGAGCCCGACCCAGGCCGACGCGGACGCATACTGGGAGCGGGAGTACGCCAACGAGCCGCCCGACAGGCGCACCGAATCGCTCAGGGCCGTGAAGGACATGCCCCTGGCCGAATCCTATCCCGCCTTTTCCGGCATCCTGTCGGACCGGCTCGGCCATCTCTGGGTCCAGGAGCGCTGGAGTTCGGTCTGGACCGTCTTCGACCAGGAGGGACGCGTGCGGGGGCTGGTGGAAACGCCGTCCGGGCTCCGCATCTTCGAGATCGGCCAGGACTACGTGCTGGGGTTGGCACGGGACGAGCTGGGGGTGGAGTACGTGCAGTTGTGGGCGTTGGAGCGAGGGGCATGAAAGGTGAGGAATCACATGCGGCCGGTGCATCCGGGTGAGATCCTGCGCCGGGAACTCGACGAACTCGGGTTGTCCGCGAATGCTCTGTCGAAGGCACTCGGCGTTCCCGTGAATCGTGTGACAATGATCCTGAACGGCCAGCGGGGCGTGAGCGCGGACACGGCATTGCGCCTGGCCCGCTACTTCGGGACGACCCCACAGCTATGGTTGAACCTCCAGAAGACCTGGGAGCTTCGCCGAGCCGAGATCGAGGCGGGCCGAGAGATCTCCGAGCAGGTGACACCCCGGCGCGCGGCGGTGTAGCGGAAGCGTCGGCTATCCCGTCTCCTGCGCAGACACCTTGCCGGTAGACCAAGCTCTCACCCACCTTGAAGAGTCACCCATGC
>CAZTOF010000482.1:0-3334 GCA_964615515.1 uncultured Gemmatimonadaceae bacterium | reverse complement strand
GTCGAAGTCCGGCCCGGCCACATCGCCCGCCCGCGGATCGAAGTCCGGCATCCGGCCCGCCGCCCCGGCCTCGAGGTTCCGGCCCCCGTAGAACCAGAGCGGGGTGAAGGGTTCCCTCTGGCGCAGCGTCACGATACGGCGCCGTCCCAGCTCGAGTCCCGCCAGCAGCGTCATGACCCCGTGAATCCGCTCGCGCCACGGGGCGACCAGGCTCGCGAACTCGATCCGCCGCGCCTTCGTCACGGTCTCGACGATCAGGCCGACCTTCTCCCGCAGGGCTATCGGGCGGGCCGCGACCCGGTGCTCGAAGTCGCGCGCCGCGGGGGGCTCCACACGCAGGGCGGCCGCAAGGAAATCCTCCCGGGTGACCTCGAGGGGCGCATCCGCCCTCCGGGGTCTCGGCCTCGGCTGCACGTAGCCCTTGGCGAAGCGGCGGCCCCGGTCGTTCTCGGCCACGCGCAGGCGGGCCGCGACTTCCCGGATCATCTCGTATTCGAGCAGCCTGCGCACCAGTTCGGCGCGGGGGTCGTGGTCCTCCTCGCCCGCCGGGCCGGGCAGGAGCATCCTGGCCTTGATGCGCACCAGGGCGGCGGCCATTTCCAGGAACTCGCCCGCCTCGTCCACGTCGGTGGCGACCAGCCCCTCGATCGCCTCCAGGAACTGGCGGGTGATCCGCGCGATGGGGATGTCGAAGATGTCGATGTCCTGCGTGCGGATCAGGTGCAGCAGGAGGTCGAGCGGACCGTGGAAGCGCTCGGTCTCCACCACGAGCAGGCCGTCGCGCGTCATCCCGCCACCAGCCCCACGATCCAGGAAAAGGCCGTGACCACCGGTGACAGAACCAGGCTGAACGCTCGCGGGAAGAGCACCACGGTCAGGAACAGCACGGTGACGCCGTAGCGGCCCATCGCCCTGTAGCGGGCCCCGGCTGCGGGAGGCAGCAGGTGGTAGAGGACGTGCGAGCCGTCCAGCGGCGGAACCGGGATCAGGTTGAAATAAGCGAGAATAAGGTTTATGAAAATGCCGTAAGTGAATATTGCGGATATATTTACACTAACTGTTCCAGAAAAAGGCGGAATTCCCTGAAAAGCCGTCAGCCCGGCGAGCCCCAGGGCGCACAGGACGACCAGGCCCAGGTTGGACACGATCCCGGCCAGCGAGACGCGCATGTCGCCCGCGCGTGGGTTCCGGTAGTTCCGCGGGTTTACCGGGACGGGCTTGGCCCATCCGAAGAGGAAGTCGCCGGGAAGGAGGTAGAGCACCAGGGGAACCAGGAACGACCCCACCGGATCGAGGTGGGGGATCGGATTCAGCGTGAGGCGACCCAGGTCGCGGGCGGTGGTGTCCCCCTCCCTGAGCGCCTGCCAGGCGTGGGCCACCTCGTGAACCACGACCGAGAAGAGCAGCACCGGAACGATGAGCAGGAGGTCCATGCAGGAATTCTAGCAGTGCGTGGACGAATGCGCCCGCGGGGAGAGAGCGGCAGGGGGCCGGGCCGGCGAGGCGTGACGAGATGGAAGTAGCGCTACCGGCCCGTGGAGCAGCGGACAGTGGAGCTTTGGAGAGGCAGAATGCCGTGGCCGTGAGCGGCCATCCCGCGGGGCGAAACTCGCGGCACGGAGCGGCGCCTGTTTCACGGAAACGCCGTCCAGCCGTTCCTCGCGGCAAGCCCCCCCTTGGCGGTTGATCCAACCGGGGATATCGTTCTACCTTGCTCTTCGGCCCTTCATCCCCTTGGGGGCCGCCCCCACAACACAGATTCGGGAATTGACAACGAGATGCCCAACATAAGGAGCGCGAAGAAGCGGATGGAGTTGAGCCGCGCCGCGCGCAGCCGAAACCGTGTCACCCGGTCGCGCATCCGCACCGCCATCCGCAGGGTTCGCGAGGCGGACTCGCGGGAGCAGGCCGACGAGCACCGCCGCGCGGCGGTGGCGTTGATCGACCGGGCCGCCACACGCAGGGTGCTCCACCCGAACAAGGCCGGCCGGATCAAGTCCCAGCTGGACCGGATGGTCCGGGAGTCGGCCTGACCGGTCCCCCCGGGAAGCCCGTGGACCATCCGCGGACCCCCGGAGGAGTCTACCGTAGTCGGCGAAGCCGGTAGCCCTCCACCCTTTCGACGCCCGGGTCGTCCATTCTCAGGGCCAGGAAGAAACAGGAAAGCACCGGCGACCCAATCACCGTCATAGAGCGACGCTCCATACCGTCTCGCCGCCCACCAGCGTGCGGACGACCCGTCCCGCAACCTCTTCACCGTCAAAGGGCGTGTTGCGGCTCTTGGAGAGGAAGGCCGAGGCATCCACCGTCCACTCGGCCCCGGGATCGATCAGGACCAGGTCCGCCGGCCGGCCGGGCTCCAGCACGCCGCCCGGGAGGCCGAGTGCCCTCGCCGGACCCGTCGACATTCGCTCCAGGAGTTCAGGCAGGGTCAGGACCCCTCCCACCACCAGGCGGGTATGCAGCACCGCAAAGGCCGTTTCCAGCCCCACTACGCCAAAGGGCGCGTCGTCGAAGGCCTGTTCCTTCTCATCGTAGTGCCGGGGTGCATGGTCGGTGGCGATGCAGCCGATCGTACCGTCGGCGAGGGCCGCTTGAAGCGCCTGGACATCGGTCTCCGTCCTGAGCGGGGGTTTCACCTTGTACTGTGTGCCGTAGGCGGCAAGCAGCTCGTGGGTGAGCAGAAGGTGATGCGGCGCGGCCTCGGCCGTGACGCGCACGCCCCGCTCCCGGGCGCGCCGGATCAGGCCGGCGGCAGCCGCCGTGGAGACCCGCTGGATGTGCAGGCGGCCCCCGGTCGCTTCCGCCAGCGCCAGATCGCGGGCAACGCCGATCTCCTCCGCGACCGCCGGCCGCCCGCGCAGTCCCAGACGGGTGGAGACGACGCCTTCGTGCATGACACCGCCCCGGGCGAGGCCGGCGTCCTCGCAGTGTGCCAGGACGGGGATGTCGAAGGAGCGCGCGTACTCGAGGGCGAGGCGCATCAGGGTGGAGGACTTCACCGTTCTGCCGGAGTCGGTCACGGCCACCGCCCCCGCGTCGACGACCTCGCCGAACTCCGTGAGCTGGTCCCCCTTGCGCCCCGAGGACAACGCCGCCGCCGGGAACACCCGGGCGCCCTCCGCCCGCCGCCCCTCCGCCACGACGAAGCCAACCGAAGCCGGGTCGTCCACCACCGGATCGGTGTCCGGCATGGAGCACACGGTGGTGTACCCCCCCGCCACCGCCGCCCGCGCCCCGCTGCGAATCGTCTCCCGGTGCTCCCATCCCGGCTCACACAGGTGCGCGTGCGGGTCCACGAAGCCCGGCGCGACCACCAGCCCCGCCGCGTCGA